>JAHFKS010000022.1 GCA_023245215.1 Candidatus Microgenomates bacterium
GAGTGGTTTTTCCATGGTCAACGTGTCCTAAAATAGCAACGATAGGTGAGCGCGGTTGGTTCATAGCTAACTATTATACAGGAGTTTCTTCGGTTTTTGATTTTGTCTGAAGAATATCTATTTCGTATTCAGTCAGTTTTGAGGCAAGATTCACGTTGATTCCGCCTTTTCCAATTGCCAGAGGTGCTTCTTTTTCTTCTACTGTGACCTTGGCTTTTTTAGCGGTTTCGTCAATTTCTATTCCCTTGATTTTTGCCGGAGATAATGCGGCTGCTAAAAATAGTTTGTTATCTTTATTCCATTGGATGATGTCGATTTTTTCTGTTCCTCCCAGTTCATCAGTGACAGTCTGCACCCTGACGCCTTTTTGACCGACGCAGGCTCCCACCGGGTCGACACCGCCTTGGGTTGAATATACAGCAATTTTGGCTCTTTCACCCGGTTCGCGGGCGACTTTTTTTATTTCTACGGTGCTGTTTGAGACTTCGGGGACTTCCCTTTTGAAAAGTTCTTCAATTAATTTTGGGTCGGTCCGAGAAACAATAATTCTCGGGTTTCCAAATTTATCGTCGGCAATTTCCTTCAAAAAAACCACCAAGCTATCGTTGACCTGGTACCTTTCATTTCTTATCTGTTCTTCTTTTGGAAGAATAGCTTCGGCTCTCCCTATATCTAGAAATGCATTATAACCGTCGTAGCGGATTACACGACCCTTGACAATCGTTCCTACTTGGGATTTATAATGGCTGGCGACAGTTTTTTTCTCGGCTTCCCTAATTTTCTGCAAAATAACCTGCTTGGCCGTTTGCGCGGCTATCCTGCCAAAACCAGGAGGAGTAATGTTTTTGCCATCCTTAAGAATTTTTGTTTCGCCGTTGTCCTTGTTGATTTTGGAAACGATGGTTTCGTCAGTCGCTGCCTCCGGGTATTCCCTCTTATAAGCAGCGATGACGGCTGCTTCTATAGAGGCAATGACATCGTCAGGAGAGATGCCCCGTTCGGTGGCGACTTGATTAAGCGCCAAAGCAAATTCTGTCTTAATAATCGTCATAAGTAACTATTCTAACAAATTTTTATTTCTTTGGGGCAGGAGTTTCGGCTTTTGCTGGAGCTGGTTTTCCTTTGGCCTCAGGTTTACCTTCGGCGGGTTTGCCTTTTTCTTCGGCTGGAGCTGCTTCTCCCGGTTGGGCAGCTGCTCCTTCTTCACCTTCGGCTGGAGCTTCGGTAAGGACTTCTGGTGCAGCAGCAGTTGTATCTGGAGTAATGCTTTCTTCCTTGTGTTCGACTACGGAGACGACTACTTTTTCAGGAGGAGTCTTGATTAAATATTGGCCTGTTGTTTTAATGTCGCCTACTTTTATTTCCTGGCCGATTTCTTTGATGACGCCGATATCGACTTCTAACTGTGAAGGAATATCCTGCGGAAAAGCTTCGACCAAAATCAACTCGGTTTGTATAAGTAGGACGCCGCCTTTTTGGGCGACTGCTTCCGAGGTGCCGATAACCTTTACAGGTACGGCAGTTTCAATTTTTTTCTTTAGGTCAATTTTTCTAAAGTCAACGTGTAAAATCAGATCGCTGACAGGATGCTTTTGAACGTTTTTGATTAGGACTGGTATTTCATCTTTGTTAAGGTTGAGATAGACAACGGCTGTTTCCCGGGCGACTTTATAAGTTTTCACGAAGTTTTTCAGATCGACGCTTACTGATTGTGATTTAAATTCTGGACCGTAAATATTAGCCAGAACTAGGCCTAATTTTCTCAATTTATTGGCTTTTTTGCCGGTCAAATCCCTCGGCTTTACTTCGAGAGTCAATTTATCACTAGTTGTTTTTTTCATTATTAGTCGTTTGACAATTCCATAAAAAATATTTTGTCAGTTGATAAATTGGTATTATAGATAACTTTATCGTCTTTGACAAGTGGAGAAAAATTTTGGTTGATAAGAGAAATATTATTATTAAATCTAAAATCCAAAATTAAGTCGGAATTGCTTGCGCCAATCTGTTTTTGTACGACTAACTGATAGATCTGTCCGCCTTTTTTGATTTCTTCGTTTAACTGATAATTAATTTTAATTTCAACGGTTTTTTTCGGCGGGACTTCAAAGTAAAAACCCACAAGTTTAAATTTATCATCTTTTTGGTCAAAGTCTTCAACTAAGACCCCTTCTTTAGTGATTTGTTTTATCGTCGAATTCTTAGGAAGAAGGATTTGAAAATAATTCCGGTATACGCCGGTGGGAAATATTTCCGAGGGGGAGCTGTTTTGGTATTGGATAGATAATAAATGGTTGATTTTTCCCTGAGAGTCGACGTTGGTTCTTAAATACAGAGACCGGCTGATAAAAAAATTGGCTTTATTGGCGCCTACATTTGCATCATAAGGAAACAGATAATCAACCAGACAGCTGTTTGTTCCGGCCAAGCATTTTGGCTCGATTACCCGCCCGGACCAGAAAGAAGTATCAAATAAAGACTGCGCATTTTCGTCATTGAGGTGGATGACGATCTGTTTTTCATCGAGAGATTTTTTTAATGAGGTGAGAAATTTTTTCAAAGAAAGGTTATCTAAGTTTAATATAATCTGTTGGACCACTGAAGATAGAAAAACGCGTTTTTGGATTGAACCGGGAAAGAAATTTTTTTCTGTATAAAATTGAGTTTTCAAATAAAAATTTTTCGAGTTAATGTTTTCCTTAAAGTCCGGAAGATAAATATTGCCGAAAGCAGTGAGAATATTTTCGACTGCAGTTGTCGTCAAAAGCATGCTGCCGTCAAAATCCGCCATCTTTAATTCTTTTTCCAGAAAGAAAAGGGCTTTTTGATAATTTTCGAAATAATCCGGGGAAAAGTTTGAATCGCGCAAAAACCAGTGGGGGATCTTTAAATATTGTTCTATGGGTTTGGGTGGGTCGATATGGGCTGTCAGTTGTCCGTCGGCGTCGTATACGTCATAGACTTTAATCTCTCCGATTTCGTAGTCTTTAATATCAACAGTTGCGAATGACCCAAGGAAGCCGCCGCCCGGTCTGAGCTCCATATTGTTGGCGAAAAAAATCAAATATTTCGATGAAGTTGTCTTGCCGAGAACCGAGTCAAAATACAAAAGAAGCTTTTTTGCTTTTTCCAGGAGATCGGATGTTTCTAACAGGTTATTTTTTATGGTTTTGACGAATTGAAACTGGAAGTCAAGTTTTTGGTTGATGACGACTAAGTTTTCCGCCACCTTATCTAGTGAATTTTCTAACGTCTTAATCCGCAGCTTCAGATCGTCTTTGTCTACGGCATCCTTATTTTTAGCAAAAACCAACCTCTGAATTTCTTTGGCGTTAGTTAAGATTGCTGTCGTTTCTTCGATTGCCTCCAAACCGTTTTTGTCAATTTCCATCAAATTGTCCGGAACTAAAGAGACACCAAGCAAAAGATAGGTAGACCGTGAGAATGAGTAAAATTTTTTACTTAGCTGGTAAAACTGTCTGGCAGCAGAAATTTCCGCACTGACTTTTTGGTAATTTTCATTTTTTAATCCCGAGAAAGCTCTTGAAACAAAAATTGAAGAGAGAAGAAGAAATGGAGCGAAAAGGAGATGGAGGCTTATAAAAATCAAAATAAAAGCTAGCGTAAGATTTTTTCTAGTGAAATATCTGCTAAAGGTAAATTTTCTTTTTTCTATTTGCGGCTGCGATTTTTTCGCTAGCCAGTTAATTCTTAAAAAGACTTCTTTTGTAGGTGAAAAAGCGAACCAAAGAATCTTGTCTATGTCATACTTGTCAAGATTTTCGTTACCGATCTCGATAATTTTGATATTTTTGAGCCTGGAATTTAACAGGAATTGCGGAGTTTTATTATGAAAGAAAATAAAAACAATTTTTTTTTCGGGATTTTCACTGATTTTAGCCAGCGTCATGTGGGTATCGATTACAAAAAGATAGTCAAAAATCTCAAATGACTTGGGAGGGGTGGATGAAAAAAACGGATCTACGGAAAAGTTTTTAAAATGCTGCTTTAAAAGATCGATAAAGGCAAAGTTTGTTTTAGAAATTATCAGTGCTTTTTGTTTTTCCGAAACAATCTCCGTTTCTAGTTTCATGATATATATTATTGTATAATTAAAGTGTGAGAAAGAAGGCCTTAATTATTCCTTTTCAAAAAATAAAAACTTCCAAAAAATATTTTAAAAATAAAAAAACGGTTTTAGTCGGAGGCTGTTTCGACCTTATTCACTTCGGGCACCTGCAATTTTTGAAAAAAGCAAAAGCCTGCGGAGATTTTCTAATTGTTGCTTTGGAGTCTGACGAGTTCATAAAAAAGAATAAAAGAAAAAGCCCAATACACAGTCAGGAAGAGAGGGCGGAGGTTCTATCGTCCCTAAACTTTGTCGACTTGGTAATAAAGATTCCCTATTTTTCAGCCAATAGAGACTATTTTGAAATGGTAAATGCCATAAGCCCAAAAATTGTTGCTGTGACTGACGGCGATCCTCAGCTGGAAAATAAAAAGAAACAGGTCGAGCTGATCGGTGGACAATTGAAAATCGTTACAGCTTTATTAAGGAAATTTTCGACGAGAAAAATTATCAGTGATTTTAATTAAATTATGGATAAAAAAGCATCCAGGGCTGTACAAATTATCAAGAAAATAGAATATATTAATATTGCTTCAATAACTCCGGAAGGCCTGCCTTGGAATTCTCCGGTTTATACGGCCTACGACAAAAACCTTAATTTTTACTGGCTTTCATGGAAAAAGAACCAGCACTCAATTAATGTAAGGAATAATCCGAATGTTTTTGTTACCATATACGATTCGACGCAAGAAGCAGGAACAGGAAGTGGACTATATTTTTCAGGTAAAGCAAAAGAATTACTTAATCCAGTAGAAATGATTATTGGTATAACCTTTCTTTATAAAAGAGAAAAACATAAAGCAAGAGCTATAAAAGAGTTCTTGACTCATTATCCAAGAAGAGTCTATAGATTTGCCCCGGAAAAAGTTTGGATGAACGGAGATAGTGATATTAATGGAAATTTTATAGATATCAGGGAAGAATTAGACCTTGAAAAAATAAAAGAAAATTTATGAGATTATTCTTAGCGGTTGAACTTCCGGAAAAAATTAAAGAACAGCTGGACGAACAGCTTGAAAAAATAAAAAAAGAGTATCCACAATTCGTTTGGGTGAGCTCTGAGAATTTTCACATTACTATACATTTTTTTGGTGAAACTAATAAGGTGGTGGAAATAAAAAAAAAGATAAAGGATATAGTATGGGATCAGACAAATTTTTTTTTATATTCATTCATACCTGATGTTTTCGTCAACCACAAACTGGTTGTTTATTTGACCTTCCGACGCCAGAAAAAGATTGAGGAACTCGCGGAAAGAATCAGTACTAATTTTGATTCAAATTCCGTCAGCGAAAGAAAGTTTATACCCCATCTTACATTAGCAAGGGGAAGAAGATCGTCCAAGCAGCAATATTTTGTTTTAAAAAAAAGACTGCAGAAACTCGATATAGACATTTCATTTCAGGTTAAACGTATCGTCCTTTTTGAAAGCATCCTCACCGGCAAAAGGCCGGTCTATAAAAAGATAGTCTCCGTTCCTCTTATAAAAGACTAACCCCGCCTTGAAAGCGGGGCTAGGTTATTAAATATTTTATTTAAACAAAATATTATGCCGTACCGATTCTATACATACCAGTTCCACAAACTGGGCATTTACCTTTCATAGCTGGTTTCCCATTTTTCATCGTTACTTTTTGTGGATTGGCGACGTCTCTTTTTGCTCGGCACTTAACACAGTACATTGATGCCATAATTTTTATCCACCTCCTTTCTTACTTTAAAAGCTTAACAAAATATAAACCGATTTCAAGAGCAATGATAATGATAATGAAAATAAGACTTTTTCTAAAGTCGGCAAAAAAATATTTTGGCAGCTCAGCTTTTTTCTCGGGTATTGCTTGAGCTTTTTCTTCAGGCGTCTCCTTTTTTTCTTGGAGTATGGGTTGTTGTTCGTGGAGAAGACGGAGCTGTTTTCTGTAAGCGGCAATTATTTTTTCCTTTTTAGTCTTCTTTGACATAGCTTAGTTATTATAATCACATTGACAGCTATATTGCAAATTTATAGAATGTATTTGATGGTCATATATTTAGTGGCTGGTACGGTTGTTTGGCTTTTAATTTTAAGTTTTATTGTATTTAAACTTAGAAACCATTATTATAATTTAATCTCGAGGACCCGGAAAGAAAGGCTCGATGAAATTTTGGATTCGCTTTTGGACCAGGACCGGAAAAACTTTAACGAGATCGAGCTGATAAAAAAAGAATTTAAAAAAGAAGTCGAATCGTCAAAATTGCATTTGCAGAAAGTCGGTTTAATCAGGTTTAATCCTTTTGACCGGGCCGGCGGAGAGCAGAGTTTCGTAGTTGCTTTTCTTGACGAGCAGGATAGTGGTATAATTTTAAACTTTATTTATACTCGAGACGGATTGAGAGTATATACGAAAAAAGTCAAACAGGGCAAGGGTGAGGAATATGACCTGTCTGACGAAGAAAAGAAAGCAATTGATAAAAGCAATTAAAAATTTATTTAAAATATGATTAGCAAAAAAGTCACGTTTATCGTTATGCTTTTGTTATTTTTATTTTCGGGTTTTGCTTCGTACACAATTTTTTCTGGAAACGTAGACCAGGGTTTTCTATCGCCTTTATCAAAATATAAGCCGCCAACAAACGGCAACGGGTCAGCGGTCGACAATGAACCCAAGACAGAAGAATGTCCGATCAACGGGGCTCTTTATTCAAAAACTCAAAAAGCCAAATGGGAAGCCAGGCGGCCTTTGGGCGTAATGATAGAAAATCATACTGAAGCGCGTCCGCAATCGGGTCTTTCATCGGCCGATGTTGTTTTCGAAGCCGTCGCCGAAGGGGGAATCACTAGATTTTTGGCTCTTTTTTATTGTCAAGATGCTTCTTATATCGGCCCGGTCCGATCAGCGAGAATTTATTTTATCAGACTACTTGAAGGATTTGGAAATAATCCTTTATATGCCCATGTCGGCGGCGCCAACACTTCAGGCCCGGCCGATGCTTTGGGATATATAAAAGATCTTGGTTGGTCATCCAACAACGATATGAATCAGTTTTCAGTGCCGTTTCCTTATTTCTGGCGCGACTATGAAAGATTACCCAATAGGGCAACTGAACATACAGTTTATTCTTCAACGATAAAACTCTGGCAGTATGCCAAAGATAAAAGAAAGTTGACGAACGTCGACGAAGACGGGGTTGCCTGGGACAAAAATTTTTCCTTTTGGAAGTTTAAAGACGACGCCAAGCTGGAAGAAAGAGGAACGACAGCCAAGATTGACTTTGGTTTTTGGGACAATCTGTCTTCTGATTTCAATGTTGTCTGGAATTACGACAAAACCAGCAATAGCTATAAGCGCAACAATGGCGGCGTTCCCCACCTGGATAAAAACACCGGCAAACCTTTGACCGCCAAAAACGTCATCGTTATGTTTGCAAAAGAATCTCCGGCCAACGACGGTTATGAAGGCGGCCACATCCTTTATAGAGTCGTCGGAAACGGCGATGCTCTTATTTTTCAGGACGGAAAAGCAGTTAAAGGCACCTGGAGCAAGGAAAAAGAAGAGGACCAGTTAAAATTTTTTGACAGCCAGGATAAAGAAATATCAATAGTCAGAGGGCAAACGTTTGTCGAGATATTGCCGATAGGTAATAAAGTTAGTTATTAAATTATGTTGCAGCACATCATTCCGTCTAAGGCGAGAAGGAAAATTCTCGAGTTGTTTTTTCACCATCCGAGCGAAAATTATTATTTGCGGAGAGTAGTAAGAGAAACAGGTGAAGAAGTGAATGCGGTAAAAAGAGAGCTGGATATTTTATCGGAGGAGAAGCTGCTTCTCAAAGAAAGAAGACTCAATAAAATATATTATACCCTGAATAAAAACTATCATTTTTATGATGAATTCACGAGGATTTTTACAAAGACGGGGCTTCTTTCAACTTTAATATATAAGAATTTATCAAAGATCGGAAAGATAAAATTTATCGCTCTTTCGACAAAGTATGCCAAGAATATAATCATTAAAGAAGACGAGATCTACTTATTGATGGTGGGAATTATTGTTGTCGCCGAGGTGGAATCAATCATTGCCGAAGCGGAAAAAGAATTCGGCCGGTCGATAAACTATACTGTCATGACCGAAGACGAATTTGTTTTCAGGAAAAAGAACAATGATCCTTTTATTTGGCGCTTTTTGAAACAACCAAAAATTATGCTGGCCGGTACAGAAGAAGAATTAAATAAATGAAAATACTCAAAACGATTATACTTGCCGCCATTACGATTTTTATAATCCTGATTGATCTCCCCGAAAACTATAAAATAGGAAAATATAATATTAACCCGTTGTCCCTGGATTTTCCGGTTTTTGGCTTGAGGATAAAAAAAGATTTTAAAACCCACTTAGGGTTAGACCTGAAGGGCGGGAGCCATCTGGTTTTTGAAGCCGATACAAAAAAGACAAAACCTGAAGATCTCCAGGACGCCTTATCGTCAGCGCGCGACATCATCGAAAAAAGAGTCAACTTTTTCGGCGTCTCCGAACCATCGGTCCAAAACCTGAAATCGGGCAATAACTATAGAATCAGCGTCGACCTGCCTGGGATAGAAAACGTCAGCGAGGCGATAGGATTGATTGGCAGGACGGCACTTTTATCGTTTAGGGAAGCCGATCCGAGCAAGCCGGTTGCCAGTGCTTCTTCAGTTTTATCAACCTTAACCAAAGATACTGGATTGACAGGCAAACATATTAAAAAATCGAGCGTTACTTTTGATTCCCAGACGGGTAAACCACAGGTTGCCTTGTCTTTCAACGCTGAAGGTGCAAAGTTGTTTGCCGAGATTACCCAAAGAAATATAGGTAAGCCGGTGGCAATAGTGATAGATAACTTTCTAATTTCCGCTCCGACAGTCCAGCAGGCTATCGTTGACGGAAGCGCCGTAATTACCGGGAGTTTCACTGTTGACGACGCCAAGAAATTGGCAATCGCCATTAATTCTGGAGCTTTGCCCCTGTCGATAAAACTCGTAGAACAAAAAAATATCGGCCCGACTTTGGGCCGGGTCGAAGTGCAAAAGAGTCTTTATGCCGGCGCTATCGGACTCACGGCCGTCCTATTATTTATGATTTTGTATTACGGCCGGTTGGGAATGATTGCTTCTTTGGCGCTGATTATTTACGGGTTGATTTCTTTTGCCATTTTCCGGGCGATACCGGTAGTTTTAACACTTCCCGGAGTTGCCGGATTTATCTTATCTATAGGTATGGCGGTTGATTCAAATATTTTGATTTTTGAGAGGATTAAAGAAGAAACCAGAAAAGGCAAGGAATTCGACATTGCTTTCAGGTTGGGATTCGGCCGGGCAATCGACGCCATCAAAGACGCCAACATTACTACATTAACAGTGGCGTTTATCTTATTCAATCCTTTGAACTGGGAATTTTTGCCCCAGTTTGGACTGGTTCGGGGATTTGCTTTGACTTTGGCGATCGGCGTGGCAACGAGCTTATTTACCGGAGTAGTGATTACCAAACGGTTAATAGAGTTTTTTTATCATAAAAATGATTAATTTTTCGAAATACAGCTGGCTTTATTTGCTAATCTCCGTCATAGTTATTGGTTCAGGGGTATTCTCAATTGTCAGATGGGGTTTCCGCTATTCTATCGATTTTGTCGGCGGGACCAACTTGGAATATCAAACAGACAAAACAATCAAAGAACAGGACGCAACCAAGACCATTGAAAAAAATAAAATACAGATCGTCTATATGACCATAAAAGATAAAAGCATCGTATTGAGGTCGAAAGCTCTGGAAGAATCCCAGGAGAACAATTTAAAATCTTCTTTGGAAAAAGACCTTAAAGTAAAAATAACGGTATTAAAATCAGAGACAGTCGGCCCGGTCTTAGGTAAGGAAACAATGATGAAGACCGTCTGGGCTTCAATCTTAGCAATTATCGGGATTCTTATTTACATGAGTTTTGCTTTTAAAGGTTTTAATTATGCGTCTTCTGCTGTTCTGGCGATGATCCACGATTTTCTGGTAGTTATCGGCAGTTATTCTTTGATGTCTCATTTTTTAAACGCCGAAGTAGATACTCTTTTTGTCACGGCTTTATTGACGACGATGTCTTTTTCCGTACACGACACGATTGTTATCTTTGACAAAATAAGGGAATATCTGCAGACAGAGGGAAAAGAAGATATTGAGTATTTTGCCAACAAGGCGCTGACCGAAACCATGGTCAGGTCGGTGAATAACTCGATGACGATTGTCTTTATGCTTTTGGCTTTATCGTTGATGGGCGGTGCGACAATCAGATTTTTCATCGTTACCCTTCTTATCGGCACCATTACCGGAACTTATTCATCACCTTTCGTGGCGACGCCGATATTGATATTTTTGGAGCGGAGAAAAAAGAAAAAATAAAGTTTTGTTGTCTATAGTCCGTTGACATATATTAATAATTTATTTAAGTTTTGATTAGGTAATTAATAATTTATTCAAATAAAAAATGAAAGATAAAAAAGAAGGTAAAGAAGAGGTTTGTCCTAAATGCGGTTCGCCTTTGGGGGAGATAGTCGAGACGAAGTCGGGGAAGAAATTGCAACGATGTTCGACCGGAAGATGGAATCCAGATACCCGGCAGAATGAAGGCTGCGATTATGTAAAATGGTTTCCAGTCGAACCGACAACTCTAGATGAAAAGTGTCCGAAATGCGGAGCCCCTCTTTTGATGATGGTGACGCGTTTTGGAAAAAAGATGAAAAAATGTTCTACAGCGACCTGGGATCCGAAAACAAAGACTGCGGGCGGCTGCGACTATGTCGAATGGATAAAAGGAACATCCGAACCCCTGGAAGAAGACTGTCCAAAATGCGGCTCCAAACTGGTTTTGTTTACGACAGCTTCGGGGAAGAAGCTGAAAAAATGTTCTACAGCGACCTGGGATCCGAAAACCAGGGAAGCCGGAGGATGCGACTTTGTCGAATGGCAAAAATCCTAAAATGAAAATTTTAAGATTTCAACTGGGACAGCTGCAGGCGAATACCTATTTCTTGATTAATGAAGACAAATGTTTGATTATTGACCCGGCTGACGAGGCCCCTTTTATTCTTGAAGAACTGCAGAGGAGGAAGTTAAAGCTTATTGGCATGCTTTCGACCCACGGCCATTTTGACCACGTTATGGCAGCAGGCGAGATACAGTTGTCATTTAAGGTTCCACTCTACATTAATAAGAAAGACCAATTTTTGCTTGATCGGTTACAGGAAACAGCAGAATATTTTTTGGGATTTAAACCAACAATTTTATCTATTAAAAAAATTGTCCCGTCTACTGCGGGATCCCGCTTGGGCGGGAAAAATTTTGAGTATCAAATTATCTTGACTCCCGGTCATACACCTGGGAGCGTTTCTTATTATTTTCCAAAAGACAAAATAGTCTTTACGGGTGACACTTTGTTTAAGGGAGCAATAGGCAGATATGATTTCTCTTACTGCAATAAAGAAGATCTAAAAAAATCTCTGGCTCTATTGTTAAAACTTCCTGGAGAGACAAAAGTATTAACTGGGCATGGAGAAGAAACAAGTATCAAAGAGGAAAAGGAAAATTTAAGCAAGTTTCTCAAGATACTCTAAAAGCACTTTTTTTTCATTTTTTACTTTTTTGTCGATTACCAGGTCAAAAAGTTTATTTAAGATCTCTCCGACTTTCGGACCGGGTTTTATCTTTAAGATTTTCATAACGTCTAAGCCATTTATTTTTAAATCTTTTACTTGAAACGGCTGCTTCTGGACTTCGATTAGTCTTTTTCTAAATAAATCGAATCTCCAGGAGTCGGGCTTTGCTCCAGATCCAATCCTGTCTCCGAATCTCAAATTGATAATGTCATCGAGATATTCTTTCCCAACATTTTTTATAAATCTTCTTACTGCTTTATCGGTTTGGATTTCTGAGACTGTAAATTGGTGATATTGGACTAATGTGACCAATTTGTTCTTATCTTTATTTGAAAGTTTGAAGCGGTCGGCAATCTGTCCGGCTATTCTTTCACCGACAACCTCATGGTTGTAAAAAGTTATCAGGTCGGTTTTCTTGTCTTTTCTGAATGTTTGGGCCTTACCTGTATCGTGTATCAAAGTGGCAAACCGGGTAATGGCATCTTTTGACGGGCAGTGTTTTAGAGACATGACGAGGTGGGTGCCGACGTCATAGATATGGTGGCGTTTCGGACTTTTTTGGGGAATAGCAAAGCAGATATCGACTTCAGGAAGGATAAAAGTCAAGAGGCCGGTATTTTTTAAGAATAAAACGCCTTCTGCTGGGTGGTCGCTTGATAGTATTTTCAAAAACTCATCCCTGATTCTTTCCCAGGAGATTTTTGTAATCAAATTGGCATTTTTTTCAATTGATTTTCGAGTTTTATCCTCAATTAATAATCCCAGCTGGGAAGCAAATCTGATTCCTCTGATTAGTCTTAAGGCGTCTTCGGAAAATCTTTTGTCGGGGTCGCCGACAGCAATGATCAATTTTTCTTTTAAATGTTTTTGGCCGTTATACGGATCGACAATATTTTTTCCATCATAAGCCATGGCGTTAATAGTAAAGTCGCGTCTGCCCAGATCCTCTTCAATCGTTTTTGCCCATTGGACCTGCTCAGGGTGGCGGAAATCCCGATACTCTCCTTCTTTTCTGAATGGAGTGACTTCAAAAATTGATTCACCGGTCGGTACG
>JAHFKS010000036.1 GCA_023245215.1 Candidatus Microgenomates bacterium
GAGAGACAAAAATTTTTCGCCTTTTGAAATAATCAGACAAAGCTCCGAAGACATATTGGGAAATGCTGGCGGTCGCCTGGGCAACTCCTTCAATGACTCCGACGACCGGAACAGAAGCTTTTAAAACTGTTGTCAAAAAAATCGGAATAATCGGGTAGACCATCTCGGAAGAAAGGTCATTGAAAAAACTGACGATACCGAGGATGACAACGTTGCGGGGAATTTTTTTCATTTCTTTTATTATAATATACATTATGATAATCCTTTCCTTGAAGACGTATAAAGAAGCTACCGGTGATAACGCGTTAAAACTACTTAGTTCAGTGAAAAAAATATCGGAAGAGACTGGTGTTAAAATTATTCCGGCCGTCCAACCAACTGATATTTATCGGATAAAAAAAGAGCTCGGAATAGAAGTCTGGGCCCAGCATATAGACCCGATTGACCCGGGAAAAAATATGGGTTGGCTTTCACCATACTCTTTAAAAGAAGCCGGAGCAACCGGGGTCGTCATCAATCATAGTGAACATAAAACCACTGATGATGAGGTAAAAAAAATCTTGGTAAAGGCGAAAGAATATGAACTAAAAAACGTCGTTATCGCATTTGATCCAGATACGGTCATAAAATATGATTCCTGGGAACCCGATTTTATCTCTTATGAAAAAGAAGATGCTATTGGTACAGGGAAGTCAATGGTTAAAACGGAAGCCGCCAATATCAAAAAATTAGTAAGCGTCCTTACAAGACCTCTCATCATCGGTGCGGGAATCGCTACAGGAAATGACATAAGAGAGGCCGTTAAAATTGGTGCCAAAGGAATTATTATGGCGTCAAAATTTGTCCTGGCCGAAAATCCGGAAGAAAAACTTCGCGAATTAGCTGACGGATTTAAATTATGAGACCAGGAATAAACTTCATCGGGGTTTCGGTTTCTTTCTACTGCCACGACAGCCAGGGCAATTTTTTGCTCCATAAACGAAGTGAAAAGTGCCGTGACGAAAGAGGTCATTGGGACTTTGGCGGCGGCAGAGTTGCTATGGGTGAGACTCTGGAAAAAGCCGTTCTGCGTGAAGTCAAAGAAGAATATGGCGTCAACGGGACAATTGAAAAACAGCTGCCCGCCCATTCTTTGCTTCGTAAAGAAAACAGAACCAAGACTCATTGGCTGATAATTACATTTATAGTCAAAGTCGATTCAAAGAAAGTCATCCTTGGAGTACCGAAAAAAATGACAGAGTTGGGTTGGTTTAATTTAAACAATCTTCCTAAACCCCTCCATACCGGTGCCCAATATACGCTAAAATATTATGGCAAAGAATTCAAAAAATATCTATAATTTAATATATGATTTTAAAAAATAAAACTGCCATAGTCACCGGAGCCAGCGACGGACTGGGAAAAGAGGTCGCTTTAAAATTGGGAGAAGCCGGAGTTAATTTAGCACTGATTGCCAGGAGAAAAGAAAAACTGGAAGAAGTTAAGAAACAGATAAGAGGCGTTAAAGTTGAAATTTATTCCTGTGACGTTAAAGATCTATCGCAAATAAAAACTACCATCAAGAAAATTATTGATGATTTTAAGTCTATTGATATTTTAATAAATAACGCCGGGATATGGCAGAAAAAAATGCCGGTTGAAGAAATTAGTGAACAAGTAGTGGAAGACGTTATTGCGACAAATTTAACTGGATTAATTCATATTACCAGATTGATAATGCCAATATTAAAAAAACAAGAAGAGGCTGCAATTGTTAACGTTTCCTCGCGTGCCGGTACAGGAGCAGCAAAAGGTGAGTCAGTTTATGCGGCGAGTAAATGGGGAGTAAGGGGATTTACAGAAGTTTTGCGAGTAGATTTAAAAGGGACAAATGTTAGAGTCACCGGAGTTTACCAACGTGGAGTAAAAACTAAATTATTTGAGAAAGTAGGAGAACAAATTATTAAAGAACATTTTGATAAATTTATTAATCCGGTAGATTTAGCAAATACGATTGTTTTTATATTAAATCAACCTAAAAATATTTGGTTAGGTGAAATTAGGCTTGAAAGAGGTTAGCCGTATTTTTTCTTCAAGATCATTAAGAGGAAGGCACCGATAAATAAAAGAGAGTTTGTCACCCAGATAAAAGGATCGCCTTTTAATAATCCATAAACTACCCAGGAGATTCCGTTTAACATGCCGATTATGATTCCCGGCCAAGACAAGTCGCGGGTCTTTTTAGTTTTATAAGAAGTCCAGACTTGGGGAAAGAATATTAAGGAGGCGAAAATCGACCCAAGATATCCAAATAACAGTTCAAAATTTTTCATAGTTCTAATATCGGTTCTTCGCCGTCCGGGACCTTGAATTTTTCCTGGTCAAAAAGTTTTATTTTTTTTGGAGTTAACTTATACATTCTTCCTTTGTATAAACCTTTTTTCATATTTTCAAAACTGATATCCGGTCTTTGGACGTTTAAGAAATCTTTCCATAGTCTTATCGCGTAGTTGATTTTATTTATTCCGGAAACGCGTTCAACCGTTCCATAAATTTGCAAGCCCCTCTTAACATCAGAAGGCTTTTGATGGGAGTCAACAATTGCCGCGGCAACTTTTTTATTCTTTTCCATATGGCGGCCGTGAATCGTTGACGGCATGCTTATAAAATATAAATTGAGGTCGCGGTCATATGAATAATAAACGCTGGCTATCCAGGGGTGGTCTCCATAAGTGGCAAGAATCATTAATTTCTTGGTAGATATAAACTTAAGGACGTCGGCTTTCGTGAGAGTGAGCTTCTTATTCATATCTGAATTATACCGTATAATTATTAAATGTATAAAATATACCCGCAGAAACTCCAACAAGGCGATGAAGTAAGAATTATCGCTCCGGCAAGGTCTTTGTCAATTATAAACCAGGAGCTTCAGGACATTGCCAATAAAAGATTTTCCGATTTGGGATTAAAGCTGACATTTGGAAAACACGTCAAAGAAATCGACGATTTTAATTCTTCATCAATCTCTTCCAGGGTAGAAGATTTACACGAAGCTTTTGCCGACAAAAATGTCAAGGCGGTAATTACAGTAATCGGCGGCTTTAATTCAAACCAGCTATTAAAATATCTAGACTGGGAACTTATAAAAAACAATCCAAAAATATTTTCCGGTTATTCAGATATTACGGTTTTAAATAATGCTA
>JAHFKS010000023.1 GCA_023245215.1 Candidatus Microgenomates bacterium
GGTCAAACTGGTCGAGCGAAACGACGTCTTTTCCCTTGAAGCTGCCTTTGATTGGTTTTAACATAGGATTAAAAAATTATAAAAAAAATCCCCGCCTGGGCGGGGTAAAAATCATTTGCTAATAAGATTAATTAACATACTTTTTCAGTATTGTATTTTAAAGATTTAGTTTCTTTTTGTCAATGGTTTATTATAATATGAGTTACACATTACCAGGGTGAGTGCTGGAATGGCATACAGGTTAGTCTCAAAAACTAATGGTCGCAAGGCCGTGAGGGTTCGACTCCCTCCTCACCCACTAGTTATGGTTGAAAGCATTGTCAAAAAACCAAAACTTAAATTAAATTCATTAGTTTCTGCATTGCTCTCTAAAGGGCCTCTCTCAGGGATGCCGATATTTCATAACTCAAATCAAGGCGTAGGTGAAATAATGACTGTAACTCCAGGACCTGATAAAGACAGTGTAATAGTTCATTTTGAAGATAGCGAAAACCCGGGTAAATTATTGACCGAGACAGTTAACGCAAAAGATTTAAAACAAGAAATAGCACAACAAAGGAAAAAATGATTATAATTCTTCGACGTTGTGTGATTTGCTTTCACGGAAACCGGCTTCGGTGATTTTTGTAAACCGGGCGTTTTTCCAAAGCTCCGGGATAGTTTTAGCATTGCAATAGCTCATCCCCGACCTCAAAGCTCCGGTCAGCTGGTAGATAACATCGGCGACTTTTCCTTTATACGGCACCATCGCCTCGACTCCTTCGGGAACAATCGTATTCAACTGGTGTTCATTGTGATTTTCTAATTCAATCTTCCGGTCAGCAGTCGCTAAAAATGAAGCGCTGCCACGGTGGACTTTAAACTTCATACCTTTTCTCATAATGATTCCTCCTGGCGACTCGTCTGTTCCCGCGAACCAACCCGCCAGCATGCAGGTTGAGCCTCCGGCGGCCAGTGCTTTGGCCATATCGCCCGGATAGTTTGTCCCGCCGTCGGCTATGACGGGCACGCCTTTTCTTTTGGCGACCGCCGAACATTCGGAAACAGCTGTAAATTGGGGCACGCCGACGCCGGCGACTATCCTTGTCGTACAAAGTCCACCCGGACCGATACCCACCTTGACAGCATCGACGCCGATATTTATTAAATCGCGCGCGCCTTCGGCAGTGGCGACATTGCCTCCTATCAAATCGATGTTTTTGAATTTTTTTCTTAAATTGGCGATCGCCTTCATAGCGACATTATTGTGGCCGTGGGCAACATCGACGACCAAAACGTCGGCTCCGGCTTTTATCAGCGCCTCTGCCCTTTCCAAATAATCTTTGACGACGCCGACAGCCGCACCGACCAAATACTGGCCGTTGTTGTCTTTAGAAGAAAAAGAATGTCTTTCAAAACTGCGAAGTGATCGAGCCGTAATTAAACCCTTTAAGTTACCAGCTTTATCAACAAGCGGCAACTTTTCTATCTTAAATTTATTGAATAATTTTGCCGCCTCGCTGACTTTTATTCCTTGCTTTCCAATAACCAATCTTTTTAATGGAGTCATTAAATCTTTTGCCATTTTATGATTGGCGTCTTCAAAAGAATAGTCGCGGCGGCTCAAAATTCCAACCAATTTGCCTTTTCCATCAACCACAATAAAACCGTTTACTTCTAGCTTCTTGGCTTTATCGATGATTTTTTTTAAAGGAGTATCAGGCATTACTGTATAGGGATTATCAACGATGAAACCAATGCTTCTTTTTACTTTATTTACCTGTTCCATTTCCTCCTCGACTGTCATAAACCGGTGGATAATCCCGATTCCGCCTTCGCGGGCCAGGGCAATCGCCATATCGGCCTCTGTGACCGTATCCATATTCGCGGAGATAAAAGGAATGTTCAGGGAAATGTGGCGTGTCAGTTTGGTTTTTATAGATACGTCTGACCGATGGTCGACAAAGGATTTTTGGGGAATCAGCAGAACATCATCATAAGTAAGTCCTTCTTGAATTTTCATAATAAAATATTCTGGGTTCTTTCCGGCGATACGGAAATTATTTTTACGGGAACTTTTAACTCTTTTTCAACAAATTTTATGTAAATCTGGGCTTCTTTCGGCAAATCACGAAACAACTTAACTTTTGAAATATCTCTTCTCCACCCTCTAAACTCCTTATAAACCGGTGTACACCTGGCAAAATCATTCATCAGCGCGGGAACCTCCTTGACGGATCTGCCGCCGATTTTATAAGCGACACAGACTTTGATTTTATCAGCTACCGACAAAACGTCAAGCTTAGTTATCGTCAGATAGTCAAAACCGGAAAGACGGATGGCCGTTTTGACCAAGCAAAGATCCAGCCAGCCGCACCGGCGCGGCCGTTTTGACACGGTGCCAAACTCTCCGCCGACCTCTCTGATTTTGGCTCCGACCTGATCAAACAATTCTGTCGGGAAAGGACCGTTGCCGACTCGGGTCGTGTAAGCCTTGACTATTCCCATTGAATAAATCTTCTGGGGAGCCAACCCGACATAAGGAAATACTCCTCCGGCGACCGTGTAAACAGCTGTCGTATAAGGATAAGTGCCGAAGATGCCGTCCAAAAAAGTCCCGTGGGCGCCTTCGAAAAGAACTTTTCCTTTTTTTATTTCTCCGGAAATAACCGATGAAACGTCGCCTAAATATTTTTTGAGCTTTTTTCCGTAATTTGCATACTCTTTATATATTTTTTCGATGCTGGAATCGAACTTCTGACCATAAACTTTTTCAATCTGCAGTTTCTTCAATGGAAAAATTAACTCCAGCCTTTCCTTTAAAGATTCTGGATTGATCAAGTCTTCGAAGCGCACTCCGAAGCGGTTATTCTTGTCTTCATAGCAATAACCTATGCCAAGATGGAGGCTGCCAGTCGCCTTCTTGCCTTTCCAGACTTCAGTTGCTGCGTCCAAAGCTTTATGGTATGGCATGACAATATTGACGCGCGGATCAATCATAAGATTTACTCTAATTTTTCTATTTTCAAAAAAATGGATTTCATCGAGAAGAATTTTCGGGTCAATCACTACTCCCTGGGAAAGAAACAGCTTTCTCTTATGAATTACCCCTGAAGGCAGGAGCGAGAGTTTGAACTTTTCTCCGTTCAAGACGACCGAGTGTCCGGCATTGTTGCCGCCGTTGTAGCGGACTACGTGGGTTGCTTTATCTGATAACAAATCAACTACTTTTCCCTTGCCTTCATCACCCCATTGTGAACCAACTATTATAAGAGGAAATTTAATATTCATAAAATTTTTTCTACTATCTTTTCCGCTAATCCGGTGTAATTTTCCGGTAATAAACCAATTAATTTTTCTTTGTCCTGCTTATCTATCTTTAAGCTTTCGATGAACTTTTTTATACTATCTCCATTCACCTGTTTTCCGCGGAAAAACAGCTTGGTTTTGTCATAGGCTTCATGATAATTCTTTGTCCGCAAGAAATTTTGGACGGCTTCGGAAATTACTTCGAAGTGTTTTTTCAAATCGTTGTTTATATTGTCCTTATCTGCTTCTATTCGACTTAACGCCTCGTTAATGCTCTGGTATGAAAGCATTGAGTAGCCAAAGGCGGCCCCGAAAGAACGTCTAACCGTTGAGTCAGACAGGTCTCTCTGAAGCCTCGAGTAGGAAAGTTTTCGACAATAAAATTCAAATAAAGCATTGGCTATTCCAAAACCGCCTTCGGCTCCTTCAAAGTAGATTGGATTAATTTTATGTGGCATGGCCGTTGAACCAACTTCTGATTTAATTAATTTCTGTTTAAAATAACCCATACTGATATAAAACCAGAAGTCTATAGACAAACCAATGAGAACGTTGTTTATCCTCGCTAAAGACTGGAATAATCTTATCAAACTGTCATAAGGCTCAATTTGTGTCGTCGCCAGGTCCGGCTCCAGGTGCAAAAAAGAAACAAACTCCTGGCTGAACTTTAACCAGTCAACTTTGGGAAAAATAAACTGATGGGCGTTAAAATTTCCCGTATTTCCTGTAAGCTTGCCTTTGATTTTCAGTTTCCCTAATATTTCAACTTCATCTTTCAGCCTTTTGTAATAAACTGAGAACTCTTTGCCCATTGTAGTCGGCGCTGCCGGTTGTCCGTGCGTCCGGGAAAGCATCGCCAGGCTTTTATATTTAAGAGCCGCCTGTTTTAATGATTTTAACACTGATTCAAGCTCGGGGAAAAATACCTGTCCAACCACTTCTTTGATCATCAATCCATAAGCTAAGTTATTGATGTCATCCGAAGTAATGCCAAAATGGATCATCTGGGCAATATCTTTAAGACTTGTTCTAGCAAGCTGCTCACGGACGAATTCTTCGGCTGCTTTGGCTTCGTGGTTGGTCTTTTTTTCGATTTCCCTGACTCTTTTATAGTTTTCAAAGTTAAATCCTGCAACGAATCTATTTAAAAAGTTCAGCTCCGAACGGCTAAACTTCCTAATCACTTTGTATTGGGAGAGTTTTACCAAAAGATCTGTCTCTAGTCTTACTCTGTGTTTTGTCAGGATGAAATCGGAAAAATATTTTGAAAGCTTTATTATTTTATGCCTATTCCTCCCATCCAAGGGAGTTATTGCTTCTCCGATGTCTAAAGTAAATGAAGAATTATCTGTCATTGAACGGTAATATTTAAACAGAGTTGATAGAATTAGTCAATGGGATTTTTTATCTTTTTTTTATTTTTAGGGGCAATTATTTTCATTTTTTCTTCAAAAACATTTTCTCCTATCCCCTATTTTCCCTCGCAAAGAGCCGACCTGCCTCTGATAATCAAGGCTTTAAATTTAAAAAATAACCAGACAGTGACTGACCTCGGAGCCGGAGACGGTTTGGTGATATTTAAAGCGGCTGAATCGGCTTATAAACGCAGTCTAAACACCCAATTCATTGCGGTAGAGATCAATCCGGTCTTAATATTAATCATGAATGTCCAAAAACTATTTCACCCGAACAGAAAAAACATAAAAATCGTTCTTGACGATATTTTTAAAATGGATCTATCTTTGCCATCCCGACGAAAGTCGGGAGACATCGTTTTCTATCTTTATATCTCTCCTTGGTACCTCGAAAAAGTCATTGAAAATTGTAAATTGAAAATTGTAAATTTTCGCGTCGTCTCCTATATGTATCCGGTCAAATCATTAAAGAAAAAAGAAGGAATTATCAAAGGAAAAAATTCAATTTTTGTCTACAATCTTTAGAATATCTGAAGGTTTTTTGGCAATAAAATCAGCTCCGTGATCTTTTAAAGTCTTTACTGTATGCAGCCCCCAAGCGACTCCGATGAACTTGACGCCGGCTTCCTTTGACGCACTAAGATCTCTTATTTCATCTCCGATATGAACCACCTGGTCTTTCGTCAAATTAAAATTACTAATTATTCTTTTTATCCTTCCTGATTTACTCAACATGGTGTATGTACTGGCATCAATAAAGTCAAAATAGTCTAATTTATTTAATTTGATAAATTTTTCGACGTTATCTTTTCTGTTCGAGGAAAGAATTATTAGCCGCAAATGATTTCTTTTTAAATCAACCAGTAACTTTTTCATTCCTGGAATCATTTTGATTGTTTCTATTTCTTTGCCTAATTCCGCCTGCATTCTCGCAATTATTGCCAAAACAAAAGGCAGTTTCAGCCAAAACATTGGCATCCCGCCGGCGCTAAGAAGCTCTTTCCAATCTTTTGAACGGATTTCTTCGATGATTTTCTTTTCATCGGTATTTTTATAGTTTAAGGTTCTCGATATTTCAATAATTTTTTTAAAAGTAAAAGGCAAGGTATCACCAATTACACCGTCAAAGTCAAAGATAATTGCTTTGATATTTTTCATTGCCGTTAATTATAATATTTATTATGGCCAATTTATTAAGATTCGATCTTTTTGCTTCTGCCTTATTAAAACTTATCATCCCCCACAATGATCTCTTCAACTTGATATTTTCTTTTTTTTCCCTTAAAGGCAATTCCATTCTAATCTGGATTTTGGTGATAGCGGTCGTCGTCTTTCTCGAGGAAAGAAAATACCCGGGGTTGAGCGGTCGCGACAAAAAATTTATTATTGTATTCCTGCTGTCTTTTACATTGACGGCCTTGCTGACTACCTTTGTCCTAAAAGGAGTTTTCCGGAGGCCGAGGCCTTTTTATCGCACCAATTACAGCCAGTTCAAAGTCAAACCGGTGGTAACGAGCGCCTGTCCGATAGACTTTTCTTTTCCGTCAGGACACGCCGCAACCGCTTTTGCCGCCGCAACCGTCTTAATCTATTTTGACAAAAAACGCCGCTGGCTTTACATTCTGGTGGCTTCCTTGATAAGTTATTCAAGAATCTACCTTGGCTGTCATTATTTTTTGGATATTGTCGGTGGAGCTTTTTTTGGATATATTATCAGTCAGACTATATTACTTCTATTCTCCCGCGATACATTCCCATTCCGCAGGAAAAGTTGATCTGGCCGACTTCATCCGGAGTAAATTCGATTAGATTTTCGCCCAACTCAATTGTTTTTTGGATGCCCAATTTTGGAACGACAAAGTAAGCCTGGCAGCCAAAAACATTTTCCCCTCTTATTTTCCATCTGACCGGAATACCTTTTTTTACGGTGAAATAGTTTGGTACATAACCTGCGGTCACAACCCTCATATTAATCGTCTGGACGCCGTTCTCGACTGTCGACGCCATCCCATTTGCCGTTCCTCCTCCGTAAAAAGGATTAATATTCAGTCCATAAAGTGCGGTGAAGTTGGAAAAATAAAAAAAGCCGAGGATAAAAACCAACACTCCCATGGTTTTCATAAAATAAGCGTAAAAACTAGTTTTCGTCAAAGAAGTCAAACCGCCGATAAGAAGAAGAGCTGGGGTCGTTCCAAGGGCAAAAATCATCATTGTCAGCGAGCTTTGCAATGGCGACGCTTGGCCCAAAGCATAGACTTGGACCGCCTGAGTAAACCCGCAGGGCAGGAAATAAGTAATAGCCCCCAAAAAAAACGGTGCTCTTCTTGGATGCCTCATTAATTTGTGTTCCAGATTCTCAAAAATGCTTTTGTTTAAGCCCGATGGGATGATTGATCCGATTGAAACAATTCTTGCCATGTCCAGACCCAAAAGAATCATAAAAATAGCCGCCAATAAGGTCAGGAACGGCCCGATTTTGAGATTAGTGATTAATGCCTGGCCGACGACACCCGCCAAAAACCCAAAAAAACCATAAGATAGGATTCTTCCGGCGTTAAAAAACAAAGACTGGGAAAAGTTATCCCGGCTTTTGCCGACGGTTGACAAAAATAGGGCGCCCGACGTAGCCATACAGGTCGACGTTGACGCCACCAGGCCGATTGCAAAAATCGTCAAGAAACTCAAGCTTCCGGTAAAGTTAAAGCTTGGTATTATATTCAGCTCTTTGGCAATCAGAAATAAAATAAAGACCATTACTCCTATACCCAAAGCTTCGAATAAACGCCTTGAAAAAGGCTCAATTTCTTTTATTTCCTTTTCGGTAATCTCATAACCAAACTGTTTGATTTTATTATTTAGAATTCCCCGGTCTAATTGGCCAGTATAAAAAACCTCCACCTTTTGCCTCTTGAAGTCCGGTTTGACGTCGACAACGTTCGCACTCTCGCGGAACTTATCATTCATCAAAACATCACAGGAAGGACAGTGCATTCCGGAAACATAGAGTGTCGTCTTTTTAATTTTTGCCATTATATTTTTTGTTTCTTCAAAAACAGCGAATTGGTAACAACAGAAATACTAGATAAAGCCATTGCCCCGGAAGCAAAAATCGGGTTTATCTTGCCCATCATTGCCACCGGAATCAAGATAATATTATAAAAAAACGCCCAAAACAAATTCATCCTAATTGTTCTCATGGTTTTCCGGGAAAGTTCAATGGCGCGGACAACCGAGCGCAGGTCTTTATTCACCAAAGTAATTGATGAGGCCTCAATGGCGACGTCTGTACCGCTGCCCATGGCGACGCCGACGTGGGCGGCTGCCAGCGCCGGTGCGTCATTTATGCCGTCTCCGGCAAACGCGACGATGTTTTTATCGTCATTTTTAAGCTCCCTGACTTTTTTCTCCTTATCTTGCGGTAAAACTTCAGCCAAAACATTTTCTTTCTTTATTCCCAGTTGTTTTCCGATTGCCTGAGCCGTCTGTTTGTTGTCTCCGGTAATCATATAAGTTTCGATTTTCATTTTGCTTAAGATGCTGATTGTTTCCCTGGCAGTTTCTTTTATGGTATCGGCAATGGCAATCAAACCGGCTAATTTATCTTCAACATAAACATAGACAACGGTTTTTCCCTCGTTTTTCAGTTTTTCACCTTCAGGATCCGGCTCCTGCTTTAATAATTTACCAACATAGACTTTTTTTCCGTCAACAATGCCTTCGACTCCTTTACCGGTAATAGATTTAAATTTATTTACTTTAATTAAATAAAGTTTTTCGCTTTCGGCTTTTTTCACAATTGCTTCACCCAACGGATGCTCGGAATTTTTTTCCACCGAGGCGGCCATTTTTAGCATTTCTTCTTTTGAAAATTGAAAATTGAAAATTGAAAATTTCGTCACGTCAGTGACGGCTGGCTTTCCTTTTGTCAGCGTCCCGGTTTTATCAAAAATAACCGTCTTTATTTTATGAGCTGTTTCCAGACTGGCCGCATCCTTTATCAAAACTCCTATTTCTGCTCCCCTGCCCGTCCCGACCATAATAGCCGTAGGCGTCGCCAAACCCATGGCGCATGGACAGGCAATAATCAAAACCGCAATCGCATTCAACATGGCATGAATAAATACTGGTGTTGGACCAAAAACATACCAGCCGGTAAATGTCCCAACTGCCAAAATAATCACTGCCGGAACAAAATAAGAAGAAATAATATCGACCAATCTTTGGATTGGCGCTTTGGAAGCTTGGGCCTCTTCAACAAGCTGAATAATGTGGGCCAGCATCGTGTCGCGGCCGATTTTTTCCGCTTTCAGCAAAAAGCTGCCGCTTTTATTGATGGTCGCGCCTATAACTTTATCCCCTTTTTTCTTATCAACAGGCATTGATTCGCCAGTCACCATTGATTCGTCAATTGATGACTCGCCTTCGATAATCATGCCGTCAACCGGGATCTTTTCCCCAGGCCGGACTCTGACGACATCTCCAATTTTTACATCTTCTATGGCTACGTCAAATTCTTTACCGGCTCTTATCACCCTGGCTGTTTTAGCTTGCAAACCAATCAGTTTCTTTATCGCTTCTGATGTTCCTGCTTTGGCTTTTGCCTCCAAATAGCGCCCTAATAAAATTAGGGCAATAATAATCGCAGAAACGTCAAAATAAGGCATGGCTTCAACTCCGGCTGATTTAAAAATAGCCGGAAAAAAAACAACTAAAACCGAGTAAACGTAGGCTACGGTTGTTCCAAGAGCAACTAGTGTATCCATGTTGGCTAAACGGTTTTTCAAAGCCGGAATAGTAGCTTGATAGAACTGCCAACCGGCCCAAAACTGGACTATAGAAGATAAAATAAACTGTAAATAAAAATCCTTGAGAAAAACCGGGGCAAAATTCATTATTCCCGGAAAACTACCCCAGACAATCAATAACCCCAGGAATAAACTCGTTAATGATTTTACTTTTAATTGCGTTAGTTCTTTTTGTTTTTCTTTATCCGCCGTAGCTTCTGCGGAGGCGGACTGCTTGTCAAATATTGCTTCATAACCAACGCCCTTTACCGCATGAGAAATGTCTTCTTCAAGAATCTGTCCGGAAGATTCAACTGTAGCTTTATTAGTAGCTAAATTAACAACGGCATCCTTGACACCAGAAATAGCCTTTAAGGCTTTTTCATTGGTATAAACACAGGACGCACAATGCATTCCTTTGATAAAAAATGTTTTCTTCATTGGTTATTTAACAATCAACTTTCCATGAAACATCCCCATCCCGCAGGTAAAATCGAAGTCTCCCTTTTTGTCAGGAGTAACTTCGATTGTCACCTTCTCGTTCATCGGCAAAGATTTTCTAATTTTAAAATCTGCTAAAACAACATCTTCCAGACAGCTATTACCGTCTTTTCTCAAAAAATTGATCCTGGTAGTTTTACCGTAAGGAATAGAAATAGTAGAAGGCTTGTACCCGCCTTCAACCAAAATATCAATAGATTCTGACGCTTCAACCGTCTGTTCTTTTTTCATAAAAAAATACCAATAGACAAAAAAACTGCTAATAATGCCGCCTATAGCGACTAAAATTTTATCCATATTTTTATACTCCGCAACTGCCTCCGGTCTTTTGAGGTTGTTCGACAATTCCTTTGTCAACTAGCCATTTTTTCGCAACAGACCATCCGGAAGCTGACGAGAACTCCTTCGATAAGATTAACTTTCCCGGTATCTTGCTGAAATTTTTTCCTTCTTTATTATTAAAGTATAAAGCTAAATCATAATAATTTCCCGGAAACCAAAAGGCATTAAAATACTTTGCCGCTTCAAACATTTGGTTTTCGGACGCGCCATTGGCCGCCATAAGCTGCAAGACTGAAAGCAGGGCCATCCCATGGTTACAGTCTGGAAAAGCCGTCGAGTTATTGCAGCAGGGCCTGTAAATATTAGAGGCTACTTTTTGCACTAAATCTTCCTGGACCGGCGTCATAAGAATTAAGTCATCCTTAGCATAGTAATCCATTGGGTTGGTCTTAGAAAGCGACCACCCGCCGGTAGAAGCGAAATTCCCCGTCTGTCCTTCACCGTATTTAACCAAATCCCCTTCTGTCAAGGTTTTTGATTTGTTACCCAGCCCGGCTGCCCAGAAAAAATTGAGCAAGAAATAAGAATTGTCCCGGTCTATTTTGATTTTTTTATTCGAACCTTTAGTCAAAATCTCCAATTGTTCTTTAGTCAATGGCTGACCACTTTGCTGGTAGACCTGTTTTAATTTTTCCAGATCGATCAAACCAGAAACGATCATTTTCGGCCCCAGATCGCCGTATATGGCATTTATTTCGAACCCTTTTACCGGGTTGATTTCGTCAAAAAGATTCTTTCTTGTGATAGTGGTTTTTTTGGCGGCAAAATAGTTATTAATTTTAGAAACAGCCCCTGTTACTTTTAAAACAAGAGATATATTCAAAAGAAAACTCGCTAATAAAACCAGCAAAAGAGGAGCCACTAGTTTATTTTTCAGGATTTTTTTTAGATACGTCATTTTTTTTGGTTATTAATTTATAAAAAACAAAAACAATTGCGCTGAAAATGGCCAAATCCAGAAGCGGGTTTTGGAAATATTTGCTCATCTGGAAAACCAAAAGTCGGAGCGGCCTGGTATATCCTTCCATCTGGTACATCTGGATTTTGTTGTAAAAGTTGGCGATAATTATTCCTATTCCGGACAAGATGAAAATGGCAGCACCCAAAGTTTTAAAAACTTCATAAATTTTTTGTCTGTTCGAACCGGAAATTTTTGACGTCAATTTTTCGTAAAATAGACTCATGATAAAAAGCGGAAAAACTATCCCCAAAACATATGCCGAAGAAACGACCACGGCTTGAAATAGCGTCGGAGACAAACTCGTCAGAGTAACGGCGGCAAACAAAACCGGAGCACAACATGACGATGAAAGACCCGACATTAAGCCTAGTCCGAAGACGGAAAAAGTGTCGATTTTTTTGTTTAATTTGGGTTTGACATGAAACAATTGGGGGATCTGAAAAAGCGGCTTTAGCGTCATAATACCCATAAAGATTAAAAACAACCCACCGAGATAGTAAATTCCCTTGTGGTATTGGTCAAAGAAAAAAATAAACGCCCTGAATCCCAAGGCCACTGGTATCAGAATCGAAGACAGACCCAGGGCAAAGACAATCGTATACCACATCACATAGCTTCGGCTTTTAAAAATCGTCCCTAGGTAACTAGGGAACAAAAAAGTGATGCAGCAGGGAGCAAAAAGCGCCAAAGCGCCGGCCAAAAATGAAGCGGTTAAGGAAATG
>JAHFKS010000004.1 GCA_023245215.1 Candidatus Microgenomates bacterium
GGATTTTTCCGGGGTTGGTTTGCCGGTATGACAATATCCTCGGCTAAAACTGCATCAGACCCACAAAAAAAATCCACTTCTGCCTGTTGGGGACCAAGTTCACGTGGAAAATTATCTTTTCTCCATTCTCTTGAAAGTTTTGAAAAAACTGGAAAACCACGCGGTTCTAAAGTGTAATGATCCGGTTTGCTAAAAATTGATGGATTTTCTTCGGACATATTTATTAAGTAGTGTATTATAGCATGTAGACAATCTTTCCTTGAGCCCTGAGTGAGAATCGAACTCACAGTCTAACCCTTACCAAGGGTTTGTTTTACCACTAAACTATCAGGGCGACAACTCAAATTATACAAAAAAAATCTTTATTAGGTATAATTTACACTATTGGTGACTGTAGCTCAATGGCAGAGCGTCGCCCTGTGGAGGCGAATGTTGCGGGTTCAACTCCCGTCAGTCACCCATTTTCTACTACTTAAGCTATTCTTCAGAAATATTAAATAGAATAAACTTAGATTCCCGCTTTTTCGGGGATGACAGGAGGTGATTTAATTTGATGCACAATTGGTACTACTATTCTAACTATAATTACTCGCCTTTTTCAGGTTTGGGCCTTTTTTTATTTATAATTCACGTTTTATTCTGGGGCTTGGTGATAATCTTAGCTATTAAATTGATTAAAAGTCTCTTCGGTCGCTCAGAATCCTATAGTGATGAAAACGAAACTGTTCAAAAAATAATCAAAAGACGTTATGCTGAAGGAGAGATAACCAAGAAAGAGTTCGAGCAACTAAAAAAAGACCTTGCTTGATGCTATACTGAAGCTAATGGAAGCAAAACCAGCGGTTATAAGAAAAACTTTAGCTTTTTATTTTGATTTGGCTTTACCTGCTTTGGCTTTTGCCATTCCCCTTTTAGTTTCCGGCCCGCAGCTTTTGACCGGAAGTATTGTTAACTGTTTTCTCTTTCTATCTGCGGTTTATTCAAATAGAAAAACTCAGACCGCCATAGTGATTGGTCCAAGCATCGCTGCCCTGTTAAACGGCCTTGTTTTCGGCAAATTTACGCCATTTTTAGCCTATTTTCTGCCTTTTATCTGGATCGGAAACCTCATTCTTATAAAGACTTTCAAAAAAGCAGATATTGTGAATGTTATCACCAGCTCGTTTCTGAAATCTTCTTTTTTGTTAGTCTTTGCTTTTCTTTACTTCAAATTTTCGCTCGTGCCCCAAATTTTTCTCACGGCAATGGGAATATTCCAATTAATAACTGCTGTATTTGGCGGAGTTTTATTTTTAGGAATAAATAAATATGTCAGACTCAGAAAAACTAATTAACCTTCTAAAACAAAAAGCAAAACTCGTCGCCATGGTCGCTCCTTCATTTCCCATCATGTACGACTTCCCCCAGATTGTCAGCAAACTCCGCACTATTGGTTTCTCCTACGTCGTCGAGGTTTCGGTCGGAGCTAAAAAAACCAACGAACAGGCGGTCTCCATTCTCAAAAACAATCCCAATACCCGCTTCATCACCTCTCCCTGCCCCAGCTTTGTCAGATTTATGAGAACCAAACACCCTGATATGCTCCATTACGTTGCCCTTGAAGTGGACTCGCCTATGGTTGCGACAGCCAAAATTGTCAAGGAAAAATTTCCCGGTTATCAGCCGGTTTTTATCGGTCCTTGCCTGAACAAAAAACTCGAATCATCGCAAGATCACCCTAATCTTAATATTTTGGTGCTCACATACCGGGAATTAGAATCAGTTTTTGCGAATTGGTCCAATAAGTCTTATGAAACTAATTTGACTAATCTGTCTTTTGACTTGGCTGAAAAGTCGACGCGGATCTACCCTATCGATGGAGGGTTAACAGATTCATCTGGAGCCAAAAACCTCTTAAAAAAAGAGGAAGTAAGAGTGGTTTCCGGTTGGAAAAACTGCGAAACAGCGATACAAGAATTTGAACAGGATAAAAAAATTCGCCTTCTCGATGTTCTTTTTTGCGAAGGCGGCTGCATCATGGGGCCGGGAATAACCAGCAAGCTAACGCTTGAAGAACGCAAAAAAAAGGTTTTGGATTATGCAAACGCTTAAACCATCCTGATAAAATTCAAGATTGTCTGGCTCAACTCCTTTGGATTATTGATAACAAGAATATGGTTGGCATTTTTGATGAACCTTATTTTTGACTTTACTATTCTTTTGTGGAGCATTTTGGCAACATCAGGCGGAAAAACCGAATCTTCTTTGCCTTCGATAACTAAAGTCGGAACCGCGATTTTCCCCAACCAATCTGAAGCGTTGAAATCCATTAGGCTTTCAAATACCATTAGGTAATCTTTCAGGGAGACTCCAGCAATATCCGAAGCAACCCTTATTAAATTATAGTCACCGGTATTTTTGTATTTCTTAAAGTCTCTGTGGCCCGATAGATGAAAACCCGGGATAATTTTTTCAGCAAGATAAAAAACGTGGTGAAGCGGATTGTTGACCAAGAAAAGGTGGCTCAAAAAAGGTGATTTGTAGTTAGTATCAACTAAAATCATCGCCCTCGCCAAATCAGGATAAATTCCAACCAAGGTCATCGCCACCATTCCCCCAAAGCAGTGGCCGATTATGACTGGTTTTTTTATTCTTTCATGGTCTATGAGTCCTTTGATATCTAAGGCAAAGTTTTTTAAAGAGTAGCTTTCTCTTTTTCCCGGACGGTCTGACAGGCCGTGCGCCCTCAAATCAACGGCGATTGACGAAAATCCCTGCTGGTAGAGGCTAAGGCGTTCTTCGTTCCAGGCCGTCAGATCACCTCCTAATCCGTGCAAAAAAATCAGCGGTCTGGTTTTATAGTGGTCGCCCATCGTTTCGTAATATATCTTCGTTCCATCAAAGCTTTTAAAACTTTTACCCATAATTTAATAATACTATTTAAAGGTTTATGATAAAATAGCTTTTAAATATGGCCCGATCAGAAGCTAGAAAACCAATGAATTTTGTTTTGAGGACGCTTTTTAGTTCGGCATTTCCCATTACAAGTGCCGCCCAATCTGAAAAAAGATCAAAATTATATCCGGTTTCGATACCAGCAGATATTATTATTAACGGTTTAACCGTAGCTGCTCCTATATTCTATGAACAGTTTCTGCCTTTAGTTTTGGCAGCTAGAGCCATGGTCGCAACTGCAACAACAGCAGGAACGATTTTAATTGACCATGGTATTCTACAAGAAAAACCACGAACGATTAATAGCCCAATAACAGAATAAAAAACGCGCCGGGTCCTCAGATAAGTTCTTCGGACTCGGCTGCGTATATAACGGCCTCTGGCTTAACCTGACCACATTCCTTGAGAAAAGTTTTCTTCCTCGAAATGCGGCATTATTTGTTTTCTCATAGTTCTTTGTTTAACTTATAAAAACTATCCTATAATTAAACAATAAAGGATATTTTTTTATTTGTCAAGGGGTATTTTATCCTATAAGATTTTTTTGCCTTTTTGAAGCTAAATACGGAGGTAAAAGTAGTCAATTCCGCTGTTTTCTGCTGATTTTCTATCGTTATCGCTATCACCTATCATAAGATATTCTTTCTTATTTTGACCTTTTATATATATCCTATAGAAACCTTTTATATCCGGTTTAAAAAGTTTAACGTCACTCGCGGTTACGACTGTTTTAAAATATTTTGTTAAATTATTTTCTTTGAGTATTTCATCGACGGTCTGCCTTTGATTATTGGACCAGATATAAAAAGTGTACTTATTTTGATTTACAGCTATGAAATTAAGCGCTTCCTTATTCAAGGTTACTTCTCTGTTTTTATCAGTCTCGGCCTCTAAATAGAGTTCATCTACGGTTTTTTTCACTTCCGGGCCGTACTTCTTTATCATTTTGTTGTACCCGGCGTATCCGAGATCTTCGCATTCAGCAGCTAATACAGGATCAAGCGCCGCAAAGTATTTATGGATTTTTTCCTTTACGATCTGCCACTCAATAAATAATTCTACTAATGTCAGGTCAAAATCAAAGACGAGGTGTTTTTTCGAAGTTTTACCGAGGTATTCTTCCAAGTTCATATTATTTTGAGGCAATCCAATAAGAAACAATTGCAGCGGAAACAATTACGTTAAGACTCTTGTTTATTCCCCACATAGGAATTTCGACCACCTGGTCAGCCAAGGACAAGGTTTCCTCGGTGATGCCGGACGTCTCATTGCCTAAAATTAAGGCAACCGGAAAACTGTATTCGGCTTTTGTGTAAGGAATTGAAGATTTATACTGCTCTATTGCTATTATTTGAATTTTATTATTTGTATTTGATTTGTCATTTGTAATTTGAAATTTGGACTTCAAATCCGCGATCGCATCTTTAGCAGATTTGCTATATTCCCACGGAACGACTTTATAGGTACCTATCGAAGCTTTTTTTATCCGTGAATTGGGCGGTATTTCAGTCTCGCCACAGATATACATCTTTTCAATCGCTAAGGCATCAGCTAGGCGGAACAGTCCGCCGATATTATATGTATCATAGATATTTTCCAAAATAAAATAGATCGGCCGGCGCTTTATGGTTTTTAGCTTGTCAGCGATTTCTTTTTCGTCAACTTCGCGCAGTTCTTTGGCATTAAGTTTCATAGCATTATTATAACTCAAAATTTTAAGTCTCGATCCCGGCCTTCGCCGGGATGACAGGCGGGCGACCTATAGTTGACAACTTATTTGCCTTATAGTATAATACCAGCATGAAAAAATTATTCGCTTTTCTCGTTGTAGTTTTTTCTTTTCTTGCTATCACAGTTTCTGCCTCTGCCGATTGTATCGGCCAGTATGGCCAATACGGACAGCCATGTCCTTCTTTTGCCATTGTTGTTGACAAAATGGTCGGCATGCCCGGAACATCGCAGGACGCTACTTCTTATCAATATGTCGACAATCTTTCTGTTTCTGACCCGAGGTTTAAACCCGACCAAGTGGTTTTCTTTAAAGTCAAGATAAAAAATACCTCAACTACTAAATTAGTAGGAATGGAAGTTAAAGATACTGTACCTTCATATTTGGATCCAATGGAGGGTCCTGGCAGCTTTGATTCAGCTTCAAGAACCATCACTTGGAATGCCGGTGACTTTGAAGTCGACGAAGAAAAGGTCTTTTATCTTAAAATGAAAGTCATGACCCAGGCTAATCTGCCTTCTGATAAAGGTCTGTTCTGTGTGAGCAACTTTGTTAAAGCCAGTTCAGCCAACGCTTATGATGACGATACTGCGGCTCTTTGTATCGAAAAACAGGTTTCTGCTCCTCCTAAGGTCCCTTCTGCCGGACCGGAATTGGGAGTTCTGCTCTTTTCAGGCGAAATAGCCTTGCTTGGAGCCGGAATATACCTCAAGAAAAAGGCTTAACTTCTATCTCATAGCTAATCTTTTTAGGTTAATGTGGTTAATTTGTTTATAACTAAATAACCTCTCTCTAATCATCACTATAGTTGAAATTTGACCGTTGCTATGCTATACTATAGGGCATATGTTTAAGGGACGAAACATATCACCATCGAAAGTATTGAATATCTTTAATACCCAGGAATTTGGGAGCAAATCATTTGCTTCCTAATTCTTGGGCATTTTTTTGCCCGAGAAAACTTGTTTCGTCCCAGGCGGGGACTAGCGCTCCGCCTAAGGGCGGAGCATTTACTAGTCCCCGCCCCCATGGGTTTTAAAAAATGGGGTCTCGGACGAAGTGTTGAGAGGAAGCTTGCTATATAGCAAAGCATGACAACTCAACGCACTTTTACAAAATGGGTATAGGCGTCTTGATTCAGAATCAGATTCTTTAGCTTGGGTCTGAGGAAGATGAAAAGATGTCTATTTCGCCTTAATTGGCGAATCAGGTTATTTATATGGGCTTTTATGGGCAAATGGGCTAAAAAGCATGGCTAATTGAATACGAATTCAACCTGAAATCCTATCTATCCTACCATCTTAAATGATGGATGGACTCACTTTGCGGATGAATATTTCATCCTTAGAGCGAGTCCATAAAGAAAGGAGGATTTCAAAAAAAAGAATAAAGTAACAAAGAAAAGAAAACAAAGCAAAAAAAGAAGTAAAAAATCACTGAGGAGTAAAAAATGGGTCCACAAGATAAGAAAAACGTTCGGATATTTATTTTGTTTCTGTTGTTCGGAATCACGTTTTGTTGCGTGATGTGGGCACTCGTGTTCGGAGGCGCTGCGTGGCTTTACGACCAGATGAAAAATCTCGGTCTGCTTTCAAGCCAGCTTGAGCTTCTGATTTAATAATCACCCATTGAAAGGAGGTGATGTAACAAAGAACTAAGAGTTCAAAGAAGACGTATTTTGTCTTCCAGTCGGAAAACTCACAGAACATCGTGAGACAATATCGAATCGAGTTCGTAAGAAAAGGCTATCTAGTAGAAAGGATATGCAGCCATGCAGAATAGATTTCCAGAAGACGATAATCGTCAAGGCGGAGTTTTTGTGCCGATTAATGTTCAGCCACTTGAGCTGAGCCTCACGGCGACTCACGCCCCCAGCCCGGTTAACACCGTGGCGCCCGTTCAACAGGACGATCGACCCTGGTACAAGAAGTACTGGTGGATTTTCCCGCTCTTTGGGATTCCCCTGTGCTGTTTGCTGGCACTGCTCGGCGTTTACTATCTCCATCTTATCGCTCCCAACGCCGTGCCCGTTGCCGTCTCTCCCATCGTGCCCCCGATCGTCGTCCCCGCCGCGTCCAACACCACTGGCCCAGTTGCCAATCGTCTCAAGTATGACGAGACAGATTGTGATCCGAACAACCTGGCCGCCTGCCGCATTGCTGGTCAATACGAATTCCCTGCGATATTCGTCCGCCGAATACAGTCTGGAGCATTGTCTCTGACTGATGGGATCGTTGCCATACAGCAACTTGCCGCCGCCGCCGGTGTTCCAACCAGTGACAGATGGAGTTCGCTTTCCGCGGATCCCGTCTACGCGACGTTCGTGTGGTGCCCTTCTGGGACTTGTACGTATCCTACGGATACTGCTTTCCCTTTGATGGGTATCCCTGCTCTGGTAAACGACCAGTTCAAGCTCGCGATCGTGTCTGCGCATTCACCTCAGGTTCCCCCTGCTTCTATCACCGATGTGAATTGCCCGGTCGGCGACTGTTGGGCTGCGCCTTTGCAGTAACCTGTAACCCTAATGGAGGATATGGCCATGAATATGCATAGTAATTTTATGCGAGGTCCTCCAAGACATGACTGGGTCATCCAATTATTTGGATTTGGTTGCTTTTCGCACCTTCAGCTTTCCGCTGAATTAACCAAGTCCTTATATATCCCCATCATGTCTTTCCTTATAGTCGCTAAAATAGCGGCTAGATCGAAAGATATGAAAAATTTCAGAAAATCAATAAGGGTTTCTGTCATCATACCCGTTTACAACGGCGCCTCTTATCTTGTGGAAACAGTCGAATCAGTCCAGAAATCGACGTATAAAAACTTTGAAATCATATTGGTTGACGATGGGTCAAAAGATAAGAGTAAAACTCTGTGCCACCGTCTGGAAAAGAAGTATAAAAATGTCCATTTTTACTGGTTCAAAAAGAATAAGGGCTTGGCTTCAAGTCTGAACTATGCCGTCAGAAAAGCTAAGGGTGAGTTTATTGCCCGCATCAATCAGGATGATATAATGGTTCCAAACAGACTTAAAGAACAGATAAAATTCCTAAAAGACAACCCCGATCACGTGATTGTCGGTGGCGACGTGACTCTTTTTGACGAAAACTATAGATTGGTAGACAATATTTCTTTTCCAAAAACTGATACTGACATCAGAAACCAATGGCTGCTGATGAGTCCTTATGCCGATCCTACTGTTATGTACAGAAAAAGCGCTTATCTGAAAACCAAGGGCTATCAAAAATATTTCTGGCCGGCTGACGACATCCATATGTGGTACCAATTGGGCCAGGTCGGAAAACTTGCCAATCTCAATAAGATTTTGACGAGAGTCAGATGGCATAACAAGGCAGGGTCAATCGCCTCCCATAAAATCCAGATGGAAAAAACCTTTGAAGTTCACGTCTGGGCTTCAAAAAATATCCAAAAAGCTAATTTTTACCATTGGATTTTCTGGATATCTCAACTTGCGGCTGGAAAACTGTTCCCTCCCCGTTTCAACTGGTTTATTTATAGGAGAATAAGACAGATTCAAAACCTTTTTCGGGACGTCAAAAAAACCGCCAGGCTTAATAAAGTGACTACCCAACCCAAGAAATATAACTTTTCCGGTGTATAAAAAATATAGAACTCTTTTTGAGGGCTGGATTTCCCGTCATATCTAACGACAAAACAGTTGGCATACCCATCGCACTTTACGGGCTTTTGATTCCCAGATAAACGCCACTGCTCATCATACCCTTCGTTAAAAATCAACAAGTAATCACCAGGCCGGGAAAATTTTGCGTTTACTTTCCATAAAGATGGAAGAATTTTTTGATAAGCAACATCTTCCGTTGGTAAAGATTGATAGTTCTTTTCGACGTTATTTGCTGATAGCCGCATTTCACTCCATGACTGTGGATAATCAATCATTTCAAACGATCTTAGAGCCATTAATCCTTCGTTTTCTGTCGTCTGGAAAACGTGAATATTCATATTTTTTGAATACGTATCTGTAATCGAAGTCGGATCAAGTAGTCGTGAGGCCGTCATCATTTGTAAGTTCGATAATCTATTTTTAACTTGTGAATAGCTGTCAAATGAACCTAAATCCTGGAATTGTTTTGAAAAAAGCTTCGGATAACCTTGGTATAAAGACATCCTTTCCAAAAATAAATTATCCCTATTTTTTCCTAAGACTATGAAAGGATACTGGCCGGAACCGAGAAAATAATCAGAAGTGAATATGTACGGTCGTTGATAAGCGTACTGGAAGTTTTGAAAAAAATAAGAGTCACAGTTTTCTGCATCGTTAAACAAACTGTCTTTCATATAAACAACCGTTCTATCCCCGCCTCCGCGACACTTATCTTGAGACACGTTGAAAAATTCAAAATCCGGTTTGTAAAAAAAGGAATAGTTCGACAGCGCTCTAGGAAAAGATATATTTAAAGGGCCGGAAATAGTCACAGACTGTTCAGGAAAACTAGGATTAAAGTCTATAGTTTTATCTTCTAATTTTGAATAATAAAATTGTCTGATACTCTCAACTGTGATTGATTGCTGATAATTTTCTACCGGTACTGATCCGACGACGACGGAAGCTGGCAGTTGATTAGATATCGCAGTCTCTAAAGGAACTAGATAGGAAGTTTCGTTAGGAAAAACTCTTATATTACGGTGTAAATTCAAACAGTCTGGAATTGATCCTTGTTCTATGCAAATGTAGCCATGAATTGGGGCTGAGCCTTCGTTTTTCAGCACCTGTTTTAATAAAGAGTCATTATTATTTGTACTCTTTTCTTTTTGTATAGATCCTTTTATCTGAACTTCAACTTCAAGATGGTCAGTATTTGAATTATTTGGAAAGACAACGGGCCCGCTCACACAAGACGATCTCGGCCCTGAACATTCCTCTGGATTTGTAATCGTGAGAGAATTATTTGTCAAAAAAGAGTCGGAATTTTTTTCATATAAAGAGACTTTAATATTGCTTTCATCTAACAAATATGACGAAATGTATGTATTATTTTCTGAAATATCTACAGGAAGCGGAATAAAAACATCGTTGAGTTTAATCCTGTAAGTTGGTGATATTTGATTTGTCGTATTATAAATCCAGTTATTCGCAATAAAAGCACTATCAGTTGGGGCGCCAACAGGATCTGGTAGTCTGAATTGTGTTGTTCCTATAAATTGTTGAAATTTATTTCCATTAACGTCCGGATAATATCGGTGGTAAAAATCAAGATTCAAAATATTATTAACTACACTTCCGTAAACATCTACCATATAAGGCCCATTGCTATCAGTTGTGTTAATTTTATAAGTTAGTGGAGTTTTGTTTGGATTCTCATATGTTAAGGTTATAGCATCGTTATTTTTTGTTAATTCATGATTTTGGCGGCTGAACGGATATATTTCTGCCGGACTATTATTGTCTTGAGTTACGGCACCTACGGAAAAGTCTAGATTAGTTTCCAGTAAATTATCTAGCTGAGGATCAACATTTTTTGAATCGCTAGCAAACGAAATTGGCGGGCGGGTAGAATCTATTTGATATAAGTTGATCGATGTCTCACTTGGTAGATTGTTTGGATAACCAGTTTGATTAACAGGATAAAGCCTCCGATAATCGGGATAAAGTTCGGATAATGAAACGGGATAGTTTCCTAAATAAGTTATGATTGGATTTTGGCTTAAATATCGCATCATTTCTTCTATTCTGACGGTAGTCTGTTTGGCGTTATAGTTCATGTTGCGGGTATAGATATCGGTTGAAATTGACTGGTCAATAATCAGGTATTTAATGCCTGTTTTTTTGAGCAGCTGCAAAAACTGGTCGGCTTGTTTTTGTCTTTCGTAATCGGTCGTCGCTTGATAAAAAGTGTCAAGTATTTTACCAATCTTAGAGTCAAAATAGCTATTCTCCATGCTCCCCGGTTCAAAAGTTTTGTCAAAATAAGGTTTATCTATGAGATAATGAAAAAAGGCCGAACCAAAGTATCCCCAGGAATATGACCGCCAATAATTTTGCCAGTTATCCATAGGAAGGTGCAAAACACGGTTTCTGTCGGGATCATTGTTGATAATTTCAGCTATTTGAAAATAAGCCTTTGGGATTTTTACGTAGACAAAAAAACCAATTAAATCACCGCTAAAATAGCTTCTGAATAACCAAAAATAACTTAAACCTAAGATTGTTATTAAAGTTAGGATTGTTCGACGGATTTTATTTGTATTAAATATACCCAACAACCATACCAATACATAAGAAGCAGCTATACTCCCTGCAAAAGCAATGTAACTATGAAATTTTGTATCGGAAATTCTAAAGATTACATCGAAATAAGGAATATAATGCTTCATCCAAACGTATACGAAGCCAAAAAGACTGTATTCTTTCATTGACAAAAATAGAAAAAATATTATCCAAGCTGGAATCCAAAATAGCTTTCTTTTTTTATTCTTTTCAAGAATAATTAATAAACTCCCCCCAATAAACAGAACCGGAAAAACAAATAGAATAAATTGATTGATTGGTTTTTGATAATCGTTCTGTAAAGGATGTACGGTAAATTCGTTGCCATTAAGGGCAGAATAAACCATGTCAAAAAAACTTGGCCTTAATAAAATTTGTTTATCGATTGAGAATGCAGCTGGTGATTTATTTAAGGTGGCTTCATTAATTTCAACAAAAGTCCTCGCCAAAGGAATAATTTGGGACTTATTAAAAGTGTAGTTAATAAACGGAAAAATCCAAAAAGCGTTGAACGTTAAAAAAATAAAACAACAGATCGTCGCTTTCTTAAAGTCCAAATATGACCAAAGGAAAATAAAAAATGAGATTAACGAAGTAATGATAAGTGTAGGTGTAATATATGTCCCAGAAGTAAATATTATGACGATGGCTAATATAAAAAAATCTCTGAGCTTATGCTTTGACTTTAAATATCTTAGAAATAAAAATAAGGTCAACGGTAAAGAGTAAAAACGGTTGATAAAAGGTATTATTAAAGCGTAAAAAACAGACAGCGTATTCAAATTGAAAAGATAAAAAAATGAAGAAAAACTGGCAAAAAAATCGGATTTTTTGCTTTCTTTTCCTATATCTTTCCATAGCAAATTTGTAAAAACATACATTCCGAATACTCCAACCCATAAGGCTATCATGTAATAAACCTGGTCAAGAAGTTGTTCTGGCAATATAAAATGCGCCAACCAGTAAAAAATCTGTCTGAAAATATCTGTTACTTCGGCGTCAGATGGAACTCCTAACCCTCTGTATTCCCTCCACGTGGCGAAAAATGTCCGGAAGATATTGGTTTTAAGGTTAAAATAGGAAGAGTAATTATCCCATCCTAACAAATAAAAATCAGGTTTTATGTTGGCAAAAGTAATAAAACCCAATATTACGATTAAAATCGCTAAACCGGGTCTTTTTTTGAAGAAATCAATGATTTTTCCTATCATTAAAATCATTATACAATCTTCTGATATAATCATTTTATATATATGAGCCAGCTTTCCCACCTGCAAATCCGTAATCCGAAAGACGACGAGACGCCGATTGAATCGGCCACCCAGATCTTTGCCTCACTCCTCCCCCAGCCTTATGTCCCGCTTTGGAAAAGGTGGCTGATAAAACCAAAGACGTATTCTTTTGAAATCTTTCTTCTCAACCAGACAATCTATCTTTATGTCACCGTACCCAAGACCACAGAGACTTTTGTCAGCAGCTTAGTTTCCTCTTCGTTTCCGACATCAACCGCCAAAAAAACCAGCGACCCGATGGATCTCGTCTTTAAATCTAAAAGGTTGAGCTTCGGCGAAGTCGCCTTGAACTCTTATGCCTACCTTCCGACAAAAACCTATTTTGATTTCAAAGACGTTGACCCTTTGTCGGCGCTTTTGGGATTTCTTTCCAAGCAGCCGGCCAACCTGAAAATTGCAATCCAACTAGCCATCACACCGGCTTACTTTCCCTGGGCTGACAATGCAGTTTCCGCCGCCCACAAACTCGCTTACGATGAAACCGCTGCCAAATACGGCCAAAACCCGCAACGGATACTGATAATGAAAAAAGCTTCATTCCAGGGCGGCAAGGCTGTTATCCGCCTCCTGGTCGGCTCGACCCACGAGACAGTCGACCCTTATCCGTATCTCACCCAGCTGGCCGGTACTTTTGGCAGTTTTTCCCTTGGTGAAGGCAACCAGTATGTCTTCAAAAGAAAAATATTTTTTCCGGATTTGTTTTTGAAAAGGATTAAGGAAAGGAAAATCAGTTATTTTGAAAGGCAGTTTCAGGTCCTGAACGCCCAAGAGCTGGCAACCCTCTGGCACCCTCCCGGATACCTGCTGGCGGGAATAAAAAACATCGCCTGGGGTAAAACTCTACTTGGCGAACCGCCGGAAAACCTGCCGGTCTCTGACGGAACAGACGACGAAAAGAAAAAGGATATAAATTTCTTTGCTAAGACGGAATTCAAAAACAAGGAGCAGGTTTTCGGCATCAAAACAGAAGATAGACGTAAACATGTTTATATTATCGGCAAGACCGGCGTCGGAAAATCAACCCTGATTGCCAACATGGCCATCGACGACATCCGCAAAGACCGCGGCGTCGGCATCATTGACCCCCACGGCGACCTTTCCGAAACCATCCTCGACTTTATCCCCAAAAGAAGACTTAGCGACGTCGTCTATCTCGAACCGTTTGACACCGAACGGCCGTTTTCCCTTAACGTTTTAGAAATAAAGAACAAACAGCAAAAAGATTTAGTCGCTTCAGGCATTGTTTCAATTTTCTACAAGCTCTATAAAGACAGCTGGGGACCGAGACTCGAATATATTTTGAGGAATGTTATTTTGACTTTACTTGAATCTCCCGGAGCTACCTTGGTCGACATTTTAGCGCTTCTTTCTAATGCCGATTATAGAAAAAAAGTCGTCCGTTCACTTAGTGATCAAGTCCTGCGCGACTTTTGGGAAAAAGAATATGCCAAAATGCCCGACAGGCTAAAAGCAGAAGCAATCTCCCCTATCCAGAACAAAGTCGGCCAGTTTGTTACTTCAAAGATGATCAGAAATATCATCGGAAAAACTAAGTCTTCGATTGATTTGGAACAGATAATGAACGAGGGGAAAATTTTAATCCTCAACCTCTCGCAGGGAAAACTTGGCGAAGATAACACCGCTCTGCTGGGCGCGATGATTATCACCCAGCTGCAACTGGCGGCGATGAACAGATCATTCATTAAAGAGTCGGATAGAAAAGACTTTTTCATGTATGTCGACGAGTTCCAAAACTTTGCCACTAATTCTTTTATCAAAATCCTTTCTGAAGCCAGAAAATACAGGCTGTCATTGACATTGGCTAATCAATATATTGAACAGTTGGATGAAGAAGTTCGTAGGGCAATTTTCGGCAATGTCGGCACCCTGGTGTCATTTGTCGTCGGCGCCCGCGATGCTTATGTCTTGAGCAAAGAATACGGTGAAATTTATACGGAAAATGATTTGGTTTCACTGGGAAAATATGAGACTGTCATGAAGCTTTCGATAGACGGAATGATGAGCGCGCCTTTCCCGGCCACCACTCTACCCCTGCCCGCCCTCAAGAACGACAACCGGGAAAAAATCATCAGGCTTTCAAAAGAAAAGTACGGAAGAAAAGCGTAACTGTTATAATATTCTTCTATGAAACTCTCGATAGGAATTGTTGGACTGCCAAATGTAGGAAAATCGACTTTATTTAATGCCCTGCTCAAAAAACAGGTTGCCAACGTGGCAAACTATCCTTTCTGCACGATTGAGCCGAATGTTGGCATTATAGAAGTGCCGGACGAACGCCTGCCTGTACTGGCGAAAATTGTCAATACGGAAAAAATCGTTCCGGCGGCTGTTGAATTTTACGATATTGCCGGGCTGGTGAAAGGCGCTTCAACCGGAGCCGGCTTGGGTAACAAATTCCTCTCCCACATCCGTGAAGTAGCGGCTATAGTCCACGTCGTCCGCCTTTTCGAAGACAGCAATGTCGTCCATGTTTCCGAAAAAATTAATCCGAACGACGACCTGCAGACCATAGAGTCGGAGCTTATGCTCGCCGACCTGGAAACCTTGAGCAAACAGCATGAGCCTAAAGGAGACGCCGCTTCAAAAGAAGCCAAAGCCGCCTGGGTCTCTTTCCAAAAAGTCAAAGAAAATCTCAATAAGAGTATTCCTGTCCGCAACCAATCTTTAACGGACGAAGAAAAAGAATTTTTAAAACCTTTGAATTTTTTAACCGTAAAACCGGTTATCTATGTCTTTAATATTTCGGAAAACCAATTGCAAAATAAGTCGGAAACCGAAAAAAAGATCAGGGAAATTTTACCCAACGGTTCATTTATATATCTTTGCGCCAAGATGGAAAGCGAGATTGTCATTTTGTCGCCCGACGAACAAAAAGAATACCTCAAGCAGTTCGGACTCGAGGAATCCGGATTAAACCGCCTGATAAAAAAAGCCTATGAAACTCTAGGATTAATATCTTTTTTAACTGCAGGAACACTCGAAGCGCGGGCTTGGACCATTACAAAAGGAACTCTGGCGCCCCAGGCCGCCGCAGTGATCCATACCGACTTTGAAAAAAAATTTATTAAGGCCGACGTCATCCCTTATCAGAAATTTGTTGAATCAGAAGGCTGGATAAAGGCCAGGGATTCGGGATTGGTGCAAACAGTGGGAAAAGACTACGTTATGCAGGACGGCGAAGTGGTTGAATTTAAAATCAACGCCTAAACTTTACTCTCCATTTAATGTAAATGACGATAAACCTCAAAGATGAAAAAAGGGCAAAAACAAATCCGGGGAATCCGTCCATAAATCCTTTGTGACGGAAATACATCATCAAAAAAGTAATCTTCGGCTTCCAAATAACATAATTAAAAAATCCGAGTTCGGCATCATTAGGCATCCTCTCAACTTCAAGACTCGTGTAGCGGTCCCAGCGCAACAAATAGCGGGAAAAATCAGGATCGGCATAGTGAAGCAACGGATTTTTAAAGTAGCCGATTTCGTCACTGATTTCCACATTCTCATGGACGTCTTTGCAGGGAAACTTTGCTTTGCCGTTTTTATACAACCGGATAGTGTAGTCAGGGTACTGGCCGCCTTTTTCAAGGAATCTGGTCAAAAACCAATTCTTCCGTGGAAGCCAATAAGCAGAATAGGTCTCATTGGACTCATTTGCCTCATAAGTCTTATGTCTTATCTCTTTTTTCAAATCAGCGCTCAATTCCTCATCGGCATCCAGCTGCAAAATCCAGTCCCCTTTTGCCGCTTCTATGGCTTTCTGCTTGTTTTTGTGGAACATTTTGGGGTTATTGGTATTAATCACCCTGACTTTTTTGCCGTAGGACAAAGCTTTTTCAACTGTTTTATCGGTCGAGCCGCCGTCGACGATGACGACTTCGTCGACGAGATCGTAAGCCGAATCCAAAGGGTAATGGATATTTTTCTCTTCGTTGAAAACCGCGAGACAAAGTGATAGTTTCATAGCTTTATTATATAATATTTCCATGTTAAAGATTGTCACCGTTCCTGATAAAATCCTTTCCACACCAACCCAACCGGTTAAAAAAATCGACGAGCCGGTAAAAAAATTAGTATATGAAATGGAAAAAACCCTTATTGCCCAAAAAGATCCTAAAGGAGTCGGTCTGGCGGCTAATCAAGTCGGCGTAGACCTGTCTTTATTCATAATAAAGGCCTCGGAAAAAACTAAGACAAAAATATTTATCAATCCTAAAATAATCAAACTTGTCAATCCTTTAACCAGAAAACCAGCCAAGAAAAAAAAGAGAAAGAAACCAGTTAAATTGGAAGGCTGTCTTTCTATTCCACGTATCTGGGGCCCAGTCAAAAGGGCCAAAAAAATATATCTGGAATACCAGGGATTGGACGGCCCGCCCAAAAAAGAGTGGTTTCAAGGCTTTGAAGCGACAATCATCCAGCACGAAATAGATCATCTTAATGGAATTGTCTTTACGGTAAGGTCAGTGGAGCAAAAAGGCGCTCTTTACAAGGAAAAGGATGGCGAACTTAAACCTTTTGACATCTGATTTCTGTTAGAATAATATTTATGAAAAATGTTTTTATAACTTTAGTTCTTGTTCTTATTCTTGGCGCCGCTGTTTTTTTTATTTTTAAAAAAATCGCCCTCACTTCGCCGCAATCAACACCGAGCAACAACGAAGAAAGATCGGCTGAAGATATCAACTGGGATAATAAAGTAGACTACCTTGACGTTAATTTAGTCAAATCAGTTCTAGGCTGCAAAAAAACCGACCCATGCTGGAATAAGGTCATTGGGAAAACAGTCACAGGAGATAATCCTATTTATTCTTCTGATTCTGATTTAAACAAAGATGGAGTGATAGATGACAAAGACGTTAGTTTACTTGGGGAGCAGTCTTTACGTTAAATAATGTGACAAACGGTTTTTTTCCGTCTCTCATGTCTTTTCTGACCCTTTTTAAGCAGTTGGCGCAGAGTCTTATTCTCTTTTTTTTGCCGTTTTCCAGGATCGCCAAGCGGACAAAATTGACCTTAAAAATCCTGGCAGTTTTTGGAGCTCTTTTTTTCCAGCGTCCTCCGGCGACACCGCGGTGGTGGGTATGGGAACGGCCGTATAATACAGTTTTTCCGCAATGATAGCAGTTATTCATAAGAGTTTTATGATATCATATTAAAGTTACAAAAACAATAATATGTTGTCATATTTGTTCAATAATCCTCTTCTTTTTATCATTTACATGGTTTCACTTCTGGCCGCCATTTCCATCCACGAATTTTCCCACGCATATGTGGCCGACTATCTTGGCGACCCGACGCCGAGGCTTCAGGGCAGGCTTAAACTCGATCCTAGAGTGCATATTGACGGAATAGGATTGCTGTTTTTACTGCTAATAGGCTTCGGTTGGGGCAAGCCCGTGGAGTTTGACCCTTATAACCTGAAGAATCCTCAAAAAGACGCCGCTCTCATCTCAATAGCCGGTCCAGTGTCGAATTTTATTTTGGCTATAATACTTTCTATACTATTAAGACTGTTGATATTATTTAAACTAAATATTTTACTGACTATAGGTATGTTTATTTTTCTACCGATGATGCAGATGAACTTGGTTTTGGGAGTTTTTAACCTTTTGCCGATTCATCCTCTTGACGGATTTAAAATCGTCGGGGGAATATTGAACCAGGAAAAAGCCAAGGAATGGTATGGCCTGCAAAGATGGGGAATGTTATTTTTACTCGCCTTGATAATTCCAATCGGAGGTTCTTCCATGTTGGATGGCATATTAAGACCAGCAATAGCATTCTTGTTTAAACTTCTTGTTCCTTTTAATCTATCAGGAGGAATTATTTAAGGAGTCGGAGTCAGTTTTTTTAGGCAGACAAAGTAATCTTGTGTGGAACAACCCTTACCCAGTTTATTTTTGATTGCCGTGCAGTCTGTCTCGTTACAGGAGGTATTGTCGGAAATCTGCAGCCTTTGCACCGGCGTAGGCTGAGTGGTGGTCACGGTTGCAGCTTGTGTCGGCGTCACCGTGGGTACGACTACTGATTTTTCTACTCCTTTAGTCGTAAATGTCCAAGGAACGCCGCCGTTGTCATACTTTTTATCGCCTACCCGTACGTCAAAATAATAAGTCGTGGAAGGCGAAAGGAGCGTCAAATCAAGAGAATGTGATTTTCCCTTGGTTGCTTCCGGGGCAAAAAAATTCAAAGCAGTCGGGCTGGTTCCGTATTCGACAACTGCTTGGGTCTCAACCCCGGTCGCCCAAGACAACTTGGCGGAATTTTTTTCAATCGTGGAAACAACAACGTCCTGCGGTTCAAGATCAGCTGCCCTGGTGCCGAAAATTCTAAATGCGAAAAAGGCCAAAAGAAGAAAAACAACTACGCCAATTGTTATTGCAGCAATTTTTGTTACTTTAGGATTATTAAACATTAGAGTACGAATCTTAAAATACTGCCCATTAATAATAATATCATCCCCGGTACAGCAAATTTTACCACATTGTCAAAAACGCCGCTTACAGGCAATGTTCCCGATGTAGGTGCCGGTGTCGCTGTCGCACCAGATGAGCTTCCCGCTCCTATGGTTACGGTACTGCTGCCATTTTGGCTACAGTTTAAAACGTTGGTGGCATTGATGTCATTTTTGACTACTTTGGATGAATTGCAGTCAAAAGACAATGTAACAGTGGCTTCTTTTAGAGCTTGGAATGTAATTGTGGCTAAGGTTCCTGAAGTCGAGATTGACGAAGCAGCATCGTTGACCAAACCGGCGATATAGACTTTTCCGCTCGTTGAAATGTCATTGGTGACTGTCGGGAAAAGGCTGCCGGCGGTTACTGTCGTCGGCTTGAGGGCTGTTGCATCGTAAGTGATATAGACATCTGTCGAACTGACGTTATCGGGTGACGGATCCACCGTTACGGCAATCTGGAATGTGCCCCCGTTGCTGACTGAAACCGTTCCTTTGTCAAACTTCAAAGACGCTGCCCAGGACAGTTTAAAATATGGGCCGACAAAGAAAAAAATCATCAGCATCGATATTAATATAGATATTTTTTTCATAAATATATTCCTCATTTCACGGTTACGCTAACTTCACTAACTTTAGGATAGATTACTTCGGTTTTTTCGTTGACAAACTTGCTGGTTTCTTTGTCAGACGTAGACAAGACCCCGAAAGTAAAGTCTCCGGATTTTTTTGGCTTAAAGGTCAATTTAATGACTGGTTTACCCGCAAAAACCGACTCGGTCGAGTCTTGACTCGTTTTGACAACTGTCAAAGTCAAGTGATTAGATTTCGTAAAAGAATAGACCTGAAAAGCCGGATCAAGAGAAACGGCGCTGACAAAATCTACAGACAAAGGATTATAGCCTACCAAAACATCAAAAGCCGTGACATTTTCCTTATCAGAATCAGCCAGAAGATTTAATAAAACCTGCTCTCCGCTTTTTTCCAATACAAGCTTCATCTCTCCCCTTTTTGGCGCTGCCGTCGGAACCACCATCTGTCCTTGCTGGATAGTTGATGTTGTTGCCGGAGCTTCCTGCTTTATTGACGGCCTGTTGCTCACCAATAAAAATATGCCTGTACCGATAAAAACGGCAAAAAAACCTACCAACAGGTAGACAAAGATTTTATTATTTGTTTGAGGATTTTCCATATTATTGTTCGTCTGTCCTGGCGGCCAAAGCTGCCAAAATTAACGAGAAATCTTGGGTATCGACTACTCCGTCGCGGTTTAGGTCGGCTTTCGCCAAAATTGCGGCGTCTTTTTTACCGAGGTTGTTTTTTACCAGGCCGAAGTCAACTGAATCAACCAATCCGTTTTGGTCAAGGTCGCCGACCAGTAAAGTTACTTTGGTAAAATCTAAACTGTTTTCTCCAACAGCTAGGGTTATATTTCCATCGCTGCAGCTGTACCTTCCGCCTGCTGTTTCCGACGGCGCGCTGTCGCAGATTTTTTTCTGGAGGTGTTGAGGACCCTTGACATAGACCAGCCATTTTCCGGAAACGTCAGTAATATTAAAGCCTACCTGACCTGTCCAAACGCCATCGGCGTCGGCGGCAAATGTTCCCTGGGAATCAACTGTATTGGTGGTGCCTTCTTTTTTCAATTTCACTTTTACAATCATAGAATTCTGGCTGTCGGCTGGTTTTTTTCCGATGCCTTGGAATTTAAGCTTCATATTTAATTTAACATTACCTGTTACCGTACCCGTCATGGTGATAATTGTTGGTGTAAGGCTATTTGTTGGGTTCACTACCGCAGCACAAGCTAGATTAAAGTTGTCGAGTTTAGCCGTCACTTGAGGATAGTCTGATTCAAAAGAACCCGCTGAAATCGACAATTTGACCGGAACGCTGGCAACATTATTAAAAGCCTTGAGGAGTTTATATCCTTGTCCGTCGCTAATATCATAAAAAACGCTTGCGACTGTACCGGCTCTTTGTATTTTTACTTTTACCAGTGAATTGGCAGACAAACCAAGGTTAGCCGTAGCCTGATCAACAGGATTTCCTGTTCCTAATGTATTAGTAGCTAATAAAGAGCCGCTCCCTACTTTACGCATTACACTAATAATATTATTAGTCGCGCTTGGCTCGACCGGCGCCATACTAAAAACCATATTCGCGCTCGAACTACTGATAGTTGAAACTAAGGATTTTAATAATACTTCAGCAGAAAAATCACCATTGCTCGAATTTTTTGTCACCAGATAATAAGTCTTTGCCTGTCCTTGGACACCATTGACTGCAATAGTAGCTTCACCGCTAGCGACTGTAACACCTCCGGTAACGGTACCACTTCCAGTACTGGTTACATCCCAATTATTTTGATTTAAACCTGAATTGATTTTATCTGTCCCGCCAACTACACATATTCCCGAGGCATCTGCTCCAGAAGAATGAGTCGTGCCATCAGCATACTGGCAGACAAATCCTGTCGGACAAATCAAACCCTGAATACCGCCGCACTGTGCGGCTGCACCAGGTTGAACAGCGGGTTGAATGGCTGTTGTGGAAAAATCGTCGCTGAAACTTGTGCAAGCAGCTGCTGCTGACCCGCCATTTATTTTTAAGTCAGGAACTGCTGTAATAAAACTTGTTGAAAGCGTACCATCTGGCGCCTGAGTGTAAAAAGCAGCATTATCTCCAAATACCGTCGTTCCTGTTGCCGAAACTGCTGTAAAAACCAAGCGGACAAGGTCTATTGTCGAAGATGAACTGGTAATCAAAGGCGAGCTGTTCTGAATTTCTCCTTGGAGATTGATTACGCCTGTCTGATTTACCTGCGCCAAGGTGCCGCTCGAATCACCAAGGTCAGTGCTATAAACACCGATTTTGTAGTCAACATACTTTGCCTGCAAAACGGTTTTATCAAATTTAAGCCTTAATGAATAGCCGCGAAGCGAAACATCAAGAGAAGGCTTCATTCTGACAAAAACGGTGAAATCCTGGCCGGCTGCAGCCGTCACTGGAGAAGGATCATAAGAAACTTCAATAGTTTCCCCACCTGCTTTGGATTTTTGGGCGGTTTTTCCTGTCAAAAAGAGATAGTTAAGTGCCCAAAAAACAGCAACAACAGTTACTAAAAAAATTATTGCTATTTTAAAAATATCTTTTTTCATATTTTATGGTTTGAGAGTTTTAATCAATATCGCTCTGTCTATGCTACTGATAAAACCGTCTCCGTTAAGGTCAATATTTACCGATGGCGGCAATTTTGCGCCAAAAATGGCGGCAACATAGTAGAAATAGTCGAGTATATTAACTTTGCCGTCACCGTTGGCATCGCCTTTTGTCCTTAGATAATTGCGACACCATTGAGTTTTATTAGTCGTTGTCGGAACGCTTGAAAAAATATTGCTTCCCAAGCTGCATTTTATGGGTGAATTATAAACAACTCCTGTTGGATATTTGTCAAAAAAACAAGCCGTGGCGCAGGTATCACCGGTTGCGCAGACGCAGGCCGGGTTTGGAGTCGGCGTCGGATCTATCGTGTTGACATTAAAATTAACCGTGCATTTATCATCTTGTTTCGAGACTTTAGCCGCGGTATCCGTGAAATATACTTCAACCCGGACTCTTTTTGGCTTGGGCATGTAATTTGTCCAGTTTAAGTCATTCTTATTTAATATTTCAAAAGGAATCGGTAGAACATCATTATCAGTTGTTATCGTATAAGGATCGATTAATTCATACGGGACATTGGCCGTAAACCAAATTGGTTTAGGTTTTTGCTGGGCGTCTAAATTGTCAAGGTTAAATAATTTATAGGAAAATTTGGCAATATCTTTAGTATTAGCTGTTGCCGACAAAGTCAAGGTACCTCCTGTATCAAGAAGAGTGTTTGATACTGTCAATGCTTTGCAATAATTTTCTCCACCCGGTGTTGTTGTTTGTGTTGTCGTTGTGACTTCAGTAGTGGTCGTAGTAGCTGTGGTAGTAACCGTCGTTCCTCCACCCCCACCTGCGTCGTCCCCGCCTCCACTCTTAACTCTACCTCCACAATCGCCATCGCAAGTTACATATTTACCGCCTGCCTCATTATACTCAGTACCGGCATTAGCATTTCCTACAGTTGTGACAGCACCATGACTGCCTGCAGGAGCACCCGCAGCGACAGGTCCTTCGTAAATAGTATTTTTTTTGTTATGAGCTAAATAGGAATCGGCAAAAAAATTATTATTTTTTGAAACTTCTTTTAAGTTATATGTTTGAACTCGCCCCGGTTTATATTCCATTGAAACAATCTCCACATATTCTCCTTTATCGTTAAAAACTGTGTCCCCAATCATTAATCTTCCTACTTTAAATCCTGGCATTTCTTGAATAGTACTTTGAGGATCAACTGCTTTCCAACCTTCTTTTGTATATAAAGGGTGTTCTCTTGTTAAACTCAAAGTAGAACCGTCAATAAATCTCAATATATACAAATGATCTCTTATTGGAGAATCTAATTGTAAAACAGTTTCCGCAGTCATTTTTTTTCCGTCATAACCAATTACTTTATCACCAACTTTAACTTCCTCAATATTTTTTTGCGATCTGTCAGACATGAGGATTTTGGTTCCGGCAGGAAAACAGGTCCAACCATGTGAACCATCATTGTTATGCCAGGCAAAAACAGAAGGAGAAAATTTTATTAGAAAAATTAAAAAAATACAGTAATTATTAAAAATATTTTCTTCATATCACTTTTAAAAGTCTAAACATTAAAAAACTGACAAAATAAAATAAAACGACTTGGAAAACCGGTAAATAAAGAGACAAAAATATCGTCAAAATGGCCAGAATGAAAAAGGCTTCGTTGTGAATTGAAGGAAGAAGGCCTTTTGTCATCAGCATCAATATAACTAATGTCAAAAGAGCCCGCTTGTCAAACCACCACAAAGGCCAGCCGAAATACCAAGCCAAACCCAAAAGAATGGCGGCCAAAACTAAAAAGATTTCTTTAGTATCTAAATAAAACGGTCCGATATACATAAATTAATATTAAAAATTTATAATCAATAAGTCAACCTATTCTTTATATATCTTTAAAACTCTCTTTTTTACGCCATTTACTTCTATTTCCTCAATTGAATAAGCCGTACCTGGTTGTATTTTTAAATAGACTTTATTGTTTTGCGTATCTTCTGCTGCCTCTACTCCTTTTGATAGCGAGCTAAAGTTTAATCCTGTTGGGACATTTTTTACTGCGACTTTATTGATATCTTGTGTTGCTGAATTATTAAATAGACTGCTAATAGTTTGCGGAATCGAAGCAACATAGTTTGGAATGTTTATAAGCTTGGCAATAAATAACGGACTAATCTTAGGACTATCAGCCAAAAAAATCTGGGGCGATAAAAACTTAACGACTAAAAATGAAAGAACTAAAACGAAAATTAATTTTATTTTTAATTTAGAAAAAATGTTATTCATATTTTTATAAAGTACATATTAAATTTCCTTGATTGTCATAAGTTATAGCTCCTTTACATTCAACTACAGTTGATCCTGGCACTTCTTGTTTTTTTTGGATACAACAAACAGTTGTTCCTAAACCTGTTTGACATCTTGCTGAAGACGCCTGCATAAAACCAGATCGACAAGGCATATTGGTTGTGAAAGCAAAATTAAAACCAAAAGGTAATTTATTATTACAATAAGCTTGTGGATCACCTGTTTGATCTTTACAGCTATTGTCTACCGAAGCCTGAATGCCTATATTTTGACTACAATACATAACTAAATCCCCCATGGAATTTGTTCCATTTGAACAATCAGTCAAGTTTGAATATTGTTTACCGTTATTTTGAAAATAACCTTTATAAGCATATTTATTACTTAAATCTTGACAGTTTTTTTTGACACAGGCTTGAGCTACATCGTCTTTTGGCACACAACACTGTGATCCGAATGCATTACACGTTGCTCCCGAAAATTTATATCCATTTTTACATGGTAGATTCTTAAAAGGAGCAACGACAGGACCAACACCAGCTGCATTACAATAAGCTAAAGGATTTTTAGTAGCCGAGACACAAACATTATCTAAAGCGTTGGTAAGATTAAAACCAACTGCTTGTCCTGCACAGAATAAAGCCAAGTCATTATTATTAGCTATACCTTTTGAACAACTATTTTCTTGATATAGCTTACCTTTCATTTCAAAATAATTCTTATTAGCATATCTCGTGTCCAGTTTTTGACAACTTACAGCAGTACAGTTATCATGAGCAATTGGCGCAACAACGCTAACGCTTGAATCAATACATTTTGAGTTTGTATTATCCCAAGCACACGATTGACCTGACATCTGAGCAGCTGTACATTCATAAATATCGCCAAAATAACTACATTTTTTATTACTTGGAACGCTTATACAACCAACAACTTGCTCAGTTTTTCCTTTACAAACACCTGGACCTTTTGTTGACTCATCACCTTCTCCAAAAGTACATTGAGCAATTGAACCATCTTTACATTGTTGTAAATTAGAATCGACTATTGGGCTAGTCAGATCTTGCGCCTGCTGGTTTTTTGCATCTAAATCCATATTGTCATCCCAAACTCCAGCATAGCAACCACCATCACCATAAGCGCCCGGAGTCTGGGCAAAATAAAGGGCAGTTGTCGAACCTTTGTTATAAGCAGAACAACTTGGCATATCAGCAGCTGCCATTGATTGGGCATAAACAACAACTTTATTTTCTCCTTCAGCGCAACCATACATTCCCGACCGGTAAGCTTTATAACATGTATCAAATCCCGACCCAGCCTCGGTTTTACTACAACAACAGTAATGTTTTCCATCACTTCCATCTCCTTGAGAATTAGAAACATACTTTGAGCCCTTTGATTCACATGTACTAGAACACGTTCCGTTGGCTACGACAGGATTTCCAGAACTGCATTGAAAAGTTGATGTTGAGGATGGTTGATTTATTAGATTATTGCCTGATTGCTGAGCATTTCCTTTACAACAAACTTGACTAACATCCCCGCAGAGTGTTAGACCCATACCAACAAATGTGTTTGGAGCACAGTTATCAACAGCAGGATTAGTGCTTATCATTGGCAGACAATGATAAGACGCTCCTTTGTTTTCACAGGCATTTGTTGTCGCTCCAGGAACTGTTCCAGTTTTACATTGATAAGTATCAGAAGTACAGCCAACTTGGGTGGATCCGTTGGGACACTGGGCTAAAGTCGGCGGACTAGGATATTTGCATTTAACACCTGATCCTCCAGGCGGTACTATTGGAGTTGTCGATTTACAATATGTCCCGATTGCAGGAATTAATCCAGAACAGTCTTTACCCGTATAATATTTACCACCGTAAACATAAAATGGTTTACCATTACCTGTAGGAAAACCGGCAGCAGGAGTACAAGCAGATACAGCACCAACACAAACTGCCTTAGGATTCATGGCGATGTTTTTTTGGTTGTTGGAGAGAAGAGAAAGACCCAATGTTACAAGACCGCCGACTAAGACCAATCCAAGTGTTAATAATGTAGCTACTTCTCCCTTTTTATACTTCATTGAAAATTGAAAATTTCAAATTGAAAATTCTCTTTATATATAATGTATATTAATAGTAAGGTCAAGTCAATATGATTAATCAGCGTTTACGAATTGTCATTTCTTTAACCATCGCTTTTCTCGCGGTTAATATATACGGACGTTTATCATCATCACCGTATATCACCAAAAAAACAATAGAATCAACAAAAAAATTTCTTGCCAGCGTCAAAATGCCTTCGATGAACTTGTCAAGCCTTTTCACTTTAAAATTCAGTCCTAACACTGACAGTTTTAAAAACAACCAAAATGCTTTCTATCTTCCTTCAATTGCTCCTAAACCGACTTTGCCCGCCGTAGTTTTAACGGAGGCGGACCCCACCGGATTTAACCAAATAGAACCAACAAATGGTATGAATCCGACGTCGCCAATCATAAATATTACAAAGGCAAACCCAACATCAATCCCAAAACCGACCAAAGCGCCAAAACCAACACCCACTCCAAAACTGCCTCCAATCAGTAGCGCCCAAAGACCCGGCAATACATTAACAGAAATTTTTCAAGAGGTCAGCCAAAGAGAATGCATTCCAGCGGCTCTTCTGCATGCTTTCCAAACCGAAGAGTCTGGCGCATGGTGGAGCACCAACGATTCATCATCCAAAGTAAAAATTTATAATAAATATGGCTGGTGGCTTGACGGTTCGGGAAGTTCGTGCACAGGTATGGGTTATCATACTGCGACTGGCGTTGTCCCGGGAGATGCCGTTGATGCCGGCAGCGTCTGCCAAAATGCCCTAGGTGGCTATGATCAAGGAATTATGGGAATTATTCAAATTTCTCAGTTTGAAGAAGATGCTGCTAAAAAATATATAACAAGTATTATTAAAGGAAAGATTGATAGACGTGTACTTTTTGATAATGCAGTGATCTTTGCAATCATAACAAAAAATCGCCTTGGCACCCCTCCTACCAGCTGTACGGATTGGCCGGCTGATGCCATAAAAACCGCTGCAGAAAAACATCAAGGTAGTTGCGGAAATAACTACTGTGCTGATGTTTTGAAATACTACAAACAGTACAAATAAATTATTTCCAGCAGTTGTCTCCAAAAGAAGCCGCGTCGCAGCTTCCTTTTCCTCCGAATTTTTTGTAGTTCCGGCAGAAAGTGGCGCAGTAGTAAGTACCGTCGGCAATCCCGCAGCTGCCGTAATATCCGCAGGCGGCTTTGACGATATCGTGGCCGCTCCAGTTGGTGCAGGTTGCAGGTTGAATATTCTGTTTTGTTATTAAACCAACAATCATAATAGCATCCAAGATAACTCTCCTGTCAACGTTTTTCACCCCTAATAAACTACCTACTTTTGAACCGAATTTGCTCTGCTCCGAGCCATTAGCCTGCATCGGCCCCATGATATAGGAAGTAGCTCCGGTTGACCCGTCCGAATGACAGTTATGTCCGGCATATTTACTGTCAGGAGGAACGATGCCGCTGCCGTTGTCAAAATCATAACCACCGCAGGCCCGCTTCTCTTCTGTCAAGAACTGACTCGTCCACCAGTTCGCCGAGTTATAAAGTGAAAAATATTTCGGCGGGACGACGTCGAAAAAACTGCCGCTTTCGATATAAGCAATTCCTTTTAGGATTTCTTTCGGAACACAGGTTTTTTGCGAAGCAATTGTAAAAACTTCGTCCGTAGTTTTCCCGGGACGGGCCAAAGCCGGGTCAATCTGAAAAACATCAGGAGGCTTTGTCGGTTTGGGTACTTTAGTGGGAATCGGCACAGCTGTTAAAGTCGGAGTTTGTGTTATAAATCTGGTTGGATATAGACCGTTTGTAGGCGATGTTGTTACCACGAATTGATTAGAAACAGTTGGAATTATTTGTGTCGGCTCGACAGTCGGTAAATTGAATGAATTATTATTTCCAAACTGGTCTGTAATTGAATTGTTCGGGCTGAATTGAAGAGTGAATAATTTTTTTGCACCAGATATTATTCCTGATAATTTCCCCGGAGTAAGAAATATCGGCGCAATAAAATAAACAAAAAAAAATGAAAAGAATATTGCTAAAAAAGTTTTATAATTTTTTAAAAAATATTCCTTCATATTATTTAGTATATCAACTTGACAAAGTCTAAACGAGTTTTTATAATTCAAACCATGTCAGTCTCTACCAAATCATCTAACAAAGTATCACTTTCAGATTTGCCCGATTTGATGACCATCCGCGAAGTCGCCGAACTTTTAAGAATTTCTCCATTGACGATAAAACGCTGGGGTAAAAAAGGCAAGTTGCCTGCTATAAGAATAAACTCCCGTGGCGATAGAAGATACCGTAAAGAAGTCGTCCTCCGTCTGCTTGGAGTTGAAGAAGAAAAATGATTAGTGAGCTCCTGTTTGCGGCTTCATTGGCAATAAAGATTTTAGAGCATTGAAAATTCCTTCGAGCAAACCATTAAATCCATTAACAAATGGCGCCAAGAATCCCTGCTGCTGTTTAGGAGGTTTTGGTTCTTGAACTTTTACTTCTGCTTCTTGGGCCTTTACAACGGGCTGATTACTTAACGATTCAGGCCGTCCTTCTTTCATCCCCTGCATCAAAGCTTGTATCAGGACATCGTCACTTTTAGTTTGTTCTCCTTGAAATTCTTTTAAATTAACAGGGGTTGATCCTGATTCATCTCCTGGTATTTTTTGTTTGAACTGAAGAAGATTAGGATCTCTTTCTACAGGGCGGCCTAAATTAGCACTTTGGGGATTATCAACTGGGGGTTGATCCGTCATAATTTAAGTTATTTTTTTAACATTGAATATAGAGTAAATCCACCGGCGACTATAAGAAGTATCAAGGCAAATTTAGCCCAATCGATTTTTCCTAACTGAGCCAAAATATCTTCGTGCCAATTAAGGACACCTTTGCCTATAGCTGCATCAATCTGGGCCTGCAAATCAGCCCTTCCAGCAATGGCTTTAGCTACCATACCTTTGCCCCAATCACTTCTATGGATTGCGACGATTTCACCACGGGATATTCTTCCACCCGACCACAAATGAGTTGTTAATATATCCTGTGCTAAGGTAGTCGACATTTCTGTACGATTGACAGGGTCTTTAACTAAATTATATATTTCATCGTTAGTCATCCCACCTCTTACCATGACATCAACTAAAGTCTGCTCGGCTCCGTTTAAGAATATTTTTTCAACGTTTCCATTCGCTAATGTAAATTGATATTCTGTTCCTGCACGCATTAAACTAACTCTATCGGCATTAATAATCGCTTTATTTGGTTTGCCATCGGGCGCAACATATTGCTGTTTTTCGTACTCCCAGAATTTCTTTTTTCCTCCATCTGTTTGTTCTTTAGCTCTTTCTTCTTGTAAAACTTTGACTTTAACTAGTGCTTCTTTTAATTCATTATTTATAAGAGTAATCGTTGCTTCCCTGGTTATACTTTCAAGACTCTGCACCCACGACTCTTCCGCTAAAACCTTCAGCGCTTTAAGCTTCCTTACTTCTGCTTGTTGTGATTTATATGAGCCGTCAACTTTATTTAGTTCGTCTTCGGCTTTTTTTTGTTCTTTTTTTAAGGTTTCTAAACTGTCTTCCAATTTAGTTCTTTCGGCTTCCAGGGAATCAACTTTTTTCTTTCTTTCTTCCATTTCTCCTCTTTTTGTAGATATTTGGCTTTTTTTTGTTTGGATATCTCCTTTTTTTGTAGTAATTTCTGCATTAACGTCGGCTGGACTTCTAGGAGTAGGGGCTCCCGTAGGTAATCTTGTATTTCCAGTAGCAAATGCCTGTGCTACTCTTAATTCATCGTTGAGGCCGCTTAGTTCACCAGTTAGTTGAGTAACATCTAAATCTAATGCGTCAATTTCAGATTGTTTAGTTGCTGCCTCAGCTTTCGCATCCAGTATTTCTCTATATACTGTTCCTTCTCTTCCTCCTCCGCGACCTGATATATGTACTTGATGCTCTTTTAATCTTTTTTCTTTTTTTGTTATTTCGTCTTTCAAATTATCATTCTGTTCTTCTAGGGTATCTCTTTGTTTTTTTAATTCTTCTTCCTTCGCTACGGCCGAAGTTACTTTATCCTCTATGGGTTTTGATGGATCGTTTCTGTCTAAAAATAAATCAATAATTCCTTTTTTGAAGTTGGGGTCATTTCTTAACCTTTCGACAGCCATTTCTTCTGCTAAAGTGTCAATATTTGTACCGGGTGGCAAGGAAGCAAAATGACCAGCCATACCAGGTAAGTTTTTAATTGCATTAGCAGCATCAACAACAAGTAAATCTTGCTGTGCACCGGTTAAATCATCATAGTTTTTTTTAGAGAATTCATCATATAATACTTGTCTTTTTTCAGCTCTGTCTTTTCTTACAGTATCTTCTTGTTTAACTCCGTTTTCGTCAGTGTAACCAATATTCTGATCACGTAATCCAGACAAAATTCCAGGATTTGACTCTCTATTAGCGGCAATATTTAAACCGGATTCCTGACGCGCATCTTTCATTGCGTTGATTGCCTTACCTACTAAGGCGTCTGAAGGTCTTGCTCCGCCCATAACAGGTGCTCTTTCAGCTACAACTCTTTGAGCTACTTCAACAGGTATAGGTTCCGCCATATTATCTTTGGCTTTTAATAAAGCCTTGTAGTTTACTGATAACTTCTTTTTCTTTTTCCTGGTAAAACTTATTGCCGTAAAGATTATAGGAATTTTTGAAAACCGGCCACTTGGTTTTTAACTCGTCCATAAAAACCATAAACTGGGAATAGTTTTTTATCGCTTCTATGTGATCTAGAATGTAGTTGGCGGAAGCTTTCATTCCGACAAGATTGAGAGTTTTCGCTTCCAAACCGGAAATTATCGCATGCAAAAGATCGGCTTTAACTTTATTTTTTAAATTTACGTCAAAAACTTGTGAATTTGCCATTCTATCTTTCAATATATCAATAATAATAAAGCAAAATCAAGGGCAATCGCAAGAAAAAATTTTACGGACGTTATTTATGCATTTTTCAAGTCTTCCGAGGCTTGTTTGGGGTCGACCGAGTTGACCATAATACCAGTAGACATCTCAAAACCCGCCCTCTCCATGAATCGGGGAATAATCCTCAGATACCATTCACTGTAAGGATAGATATAAAAATTATATCCGAATGGTTTTTTCGAGTAATGAGGGTTGGCGCCGTGGATTTTTTTCAATTTTTTTATCGCCGGCTGTAAAATACCGGCAAACTTGCTTATTTCTTCATTTTTCAGCTCTTCAAATTTAATTTGACCTAGAGCCTTAATCCATACTTCATAACTCCACTCTGAATAAGTAGGGCAATACGAAACAAAGCTGTCATTCTGTTCAATTATATTTAATGCCGGCTGCAAAGCTATAGTATTTGTAGGAATGTCCTGCGGAACGACGGAAATCTGCGAATGGGGATGGACTAAGGATGCACCGCTGGCCAAACTCTGGTTGGAAAATATAAATACTTTTCCCTGGCTTTTTAAAAAATTAAAACGGCTGACATAAGTTTTGACGATATTTTCTACATGGCTTAAAGAAAAATCTTCGATATTTTTTTCGTGGTCAGGCGAATGGACAACAACTTCGTGAACGTCTGTAATGGGAAATAAGTTGGGAACTACTCTGATTTCCCAACCCGGTTTATCAGCATCTCCTGGTCCGACGCGGTATACTTCGGGCGGTGTATCGGCTTCATTTCCGTTGCAAAACGGGCAGCGGAACGGTTTGCCATCCATTCCGGTTCTGACTAGTCGCTTCGGGTTGGAAACCATCCACCTCGTTTTCGAAGAATCAGAAATATAATCTGCCATAAATTCAGTATACTACAACTATGAAACTTGTCATCGGTCTTGGCAATCCGGGAAAAAAATACGAAAACAACCGGCATAATGTCGGCCACATGTTTATTGATTATCTAATTAACAATTTGCAAAATGCCAATGACAGACTAAAACTCGTTAAAACCGATTGCTTTATGAACCAATCCGGGGCTTTTGTAAAAAGAATTGCCCGCAGTTCTTCATTAGATAATTTGATAGTTATCCACGACGATCTCGATATCCCCTTGGGCAAATTCCATATTCAAAAAGGCGTCGGCCCAAAGCTCCATAATGGTCTGGAGTCGATTGAGCAAAACCTAAAAAGCAAGGATTTTTGGCGGATAAGAATCGGCGTTGATGCAAGGACTCCGGAACGTTGGGTTGATGGAGAAGCTTATGTTCTTCATAATTTTTTGCCGGAGGAAAAAAAACTCTTGATTGAAACAATTTTTCCGAAAATATCTGACCAATTTAACCAATTTCTCAAAGATCTTTTAGCAACTCGCTCACTCTAATTTTCAGAATTTTGGTAATCCTATGAAGAAATTTTACCGAAGGGTTGGCTTTCCCCTCTTCAACTTCAGCTAAATAACTACGGTCTGTATCTGATAATAATGCCAATTGCTGCTGGGAAAGTTTTCTTTTGCTGCGCGCCTTAATAAGACTTTCTCCAAGTCTTTTATAATAAAAATTGCCCCTCATATACGAGGTATATTATTGAAATTATTTTTGCAAATCAGTCGGTTATAACCTACAGCAAGAGAAAATTAGATTGTTATGAAAGCTTAATTTGTTTGATATACCATGTAGGCGATAACCGGATAAAATCGGATAATTCACTTTTCCTTGACAATTTAATGATATAATTCTCTTAAACTTATGAAAGTTCTTTACCTTTACATGTTTCCGCTTTGGGGCAATGGATCGGGCAACTGGCTAAGAAGGCTTGTCTTCCGCCTCAAAGAACATTATGGCAATGATTTCGAAGCGATGATAGTGGCTCCTGACAGGCGCCCTGTCCCTGGAGCAAAAATCAGATCTCTCAAACCGCCGATGATGGGTGTCTTTGTCGGAAACCCGGAGCTTCCCAATGAAAGAAAGTACTCAAAAATGTCCAACCAGGATCACATTAAAATATATAACTATTACCTTCTCCAAACCGCAAAAGTAATTGAAAAATTTAAGCCGGACTTGATCCATTGCTTCCACACCGCTTTTCTCCCTCCAGTCGTCAGACAACTTTCAAATCTTTATAGAATCCCCTATCTGATAATGACGCACGGCAGCGACCTTTATTATTTTAAAGAGGATGGCCGCTGGAAATCATTGGTCAGGGACGCTTCTTTGCGCGCGAAATTCATCACCGCCAACAGCAACTTCACCCGGGAATGGTATCTGGATATGTTCGGACGCGACCTGGCAAAAAAAACCAGGACGATCCCGGCCGGCATCGGCTACAAAACCGATTTCAACAAAGACGTTTCCTGGATTGACAAAAAATACCACTTTAAATATGACAAGATGGTTCTTTTTACAGGAAGGTTGACACAGCACAAAGGCGTTGAATATCTTATTAAAGCAGCCCGGCAGATAAAAGCTGAAATCGTCATCGCCGGCGACGGACCGGAAAGAAAATATCTGGAAAGCCTCATTTTTAAATACAAACTGTTCAATGTCCATATGGTCGGCTACTTCTCTTCCCGGCTGGAAACCATCAATGACTTCTATCTAAGAGCCGACGTCTACGTCGCTCCTTCTGTCTGGAACGAACCGTTGGGTCTGGTTATTTTGGAAGCAATGTCACACAAGACGCCGGTCGTTGTTTCAAGAAAAGGCGGAGTGGCGACGATAGTCAAGGACGGCGTCAACGGATTTCTCATCCGGCCCCGCTCCCCTGCTTTGATCGTAGAAAAAGTCAACATGCTTTTGAATGACGACAAATTACGCTGGAAGATGGGTGACAAAGCCTATAAAACCGTTATGGAAAAATTCAACTGGGTGAGAATTGCCAGCAAATTCTATCACCTCTATCAAAAATCCTTGCAGAAACCAGTGCCGACAAAAAACCACATCATAAAAAAACTTGAAAAAATAGTTGCTAAGAGATAATAACTCCGTTATTATAGTTATAGTATGAAGATCCTAATCGTCTCTCTTTTAAAAAGAAAAGTAACGCCAGAAATGCTCGCAGCCCGTCCGCGGGTTATCTACGAAGTTGCCAACGGCCTAACAAAAAAAGGCCACCAGGTGACGCTACTCGGCACCGGAGACAGCCAAATCCCAGGAGTGGAAATAATCCCAGTGATTGAAAAAGATTTTATCTCTATGCCCGCTGATGAAAATCCTTTTTACGGAGAAACCGCCTACTTGGTCAAGCTGGCTAAAAAAGTTGAGGAAATCGGCAACAATTTTGACATAATCCATAATCACACTTATCCGGAATTCATCAATCTCCTTATAAGCAAAAATATTAAAACACCCATAGTCACAACTCTTCATGCGCAATATTTTCCTGAATTTGACGATGTATTGAGCCTTTTTCCCGATGCATATTTGGTGGCGATTTCCCAGGCCCAGCAGAGACTATTCAAAAAAGCGAAAATCTACAAGGTTGTTTATAACGGCGTCGATACCAATATATATTCATTCCAAGAAAAGAAAGACGATTACCTGCTTTGGTTGGGAAGACTCTCTAAAGCAAAAAATCCGGACGGAAGTTTTATGGACCCGAAAGGCATCAAATGGGCAATAAAATTGGCCCAGGAAACAGGGTCTAAACTGCTGCTCGGCGGCAATGTCGAGGACATGGATTTTTATAATAAAGACATAAAGCCCAATTTAAACGACAAAATCAAATGGCTCGGCCCAGTATCAACGGAGTTGACTCTGACTAAACCGGAAGTCGCTAAATTAATGCAGAACGCTAAGGCGTTCTTGATGACAATAAATTGGTATGAGCCTTTTGGATTAGTTATGGCTGAAGCGATGAGCTGCGGCACGCCGGTTATCGGGTTTGACCGCGGGTCGGTCAAAGAATTGATTGTCGAAGGAAAAACCGGTTTTGTAGTCGCTCCGGAAAAAGGAATAGACGGGCTAAAAGAAGCTTTGAAAAAAATTAATTCAATAAAACCGCAGGACTGCCGTGACCACGTCGTGAAGAATTTTTCGACACAAACAATGGTCGATAACTACGAAAAAACCTATCAGGAAATTATTAATATGCCTAAAAAATGAAAAAAATCGCTTTGCTCCACTTCGCCTACCCGCCCAATATCGGAGGCGTTGAAGGCATGGTTAAAGAACACGCCGAGATCCTCACAAATTTAGGCTATGAGGTTACTATTATCACCGGATCGGGCGAAGAGAAAGACCCAAAGATAAAACTGGTAGTCATCCCGGAGCTACAATCAGTATTGAGTTTTAACCCTTTTTTGCAGGAAAAAATCTTGGATAAAGGCATCATCGACGACGAATTCTATAAACTGGCAGCGACAATCGAACAGGGACTGGAAAAAGCCTTGGAAAAAATCGACGTCGTCGTCGTCCACAACATGATTACCATTGTCAGAAATCTTCCTTTTGTCTTTGCTTTTAAAAATTTCGTCAAAAAATATCCGAAAAAAAAATATTTTGGCTGGATCCATGACCATTCATATATCAACGAGTTCCAAATAAAAGACCTGGACAAAATCACCAATTCTAAATTTGAACGGGAGCTTTTGACGACGCCTATTAAAAACTTGACGTATATTTTGATTTCCGAAAGCTTTAGAGAGCCTTTTATAAAACTGATGGGGCTTCACGACGGCGAAACAACCGTAATTCCAAACGGCATTGATATTAGGCATTTTTTGGAAATCGACGACCTTATCTGGGAAATCATCGAGAAATATAATTTGATTAGGCATTTTCCCTTAATCCTCTCCCCTGTCAATATACTGGAGCGAAAAAACATCGACTACTGTCTGGAAATTATTGCCCATCTCAAAAAAACCTACCCGGACATCGGCTATATCATTACCGGAAAACCTTCACAGCACCGTTCAACCGAAGAATACTACGACCGCCTGAAAAAAAAGGTGGCCGACCTCGGCATAAAAGACAATGTGATTTTTTTCAATGAATTCCTCAACCGCGCCCTGATGAGGACGGAAATCCACGACCTCTACCAAATCTCCGATATGGTTTTTTTCTTGTCCAAAAGCGAAAACTTCGGCCTGCCCCTTCTCGAGGCAGCTTTGACAAAAACGGCAATTTTAGTCTCTGACCTCAAGGTTTTCCGCGAAGTCGGTGGAGAGTTTATTAAATATATAGATTATAAAACTGTCAGTCCGGCAGAAGCTTCTGAGATAGTCAAAAACTTTGTCGAGCAAAGTTTAAGAGTTAAATTGCATTACCGGAGCCGCACCCAGTATGATTTAAAAACTATTCTTAAAGAAAAATTTATTCCCCTTTTATGAGAGTTGCCATTTTAGGATCAAACAAATTAAAAATCAGTCGAAATGTAGCGGCTGGACCGGAAATATTTATTTATTCCTTTGTCAAAAAAATTTTGACAAATGTCGACGGCTACCAAGTGACTGTCTTTGCCTCCGGTGATTCTGACCTGCCGACTAAAATCGAAAGCATCAACGAAATAGCTTCTATGGAAGACGAAAATATCGGCCAAGATTGGCACAAGCTTTATGAATTCTCCCTTCTTTCAAAAGCTTTTTCGGAGGCGGATAATTTTGATTTATATCACGTCAATATCGGCAACGGAGAAATCGCTCTGCCTTTTGCCGCCTTTGTCAAAAAACCGATTCTCATTACCCTTCATAGTAGATTGGACGACAGCAAAACTAAAAAATACCTATCGCTTTTTAGAAATAAAAATGTCTATTTTGTTCCCATAAGCAACTACCAAAGAAATTCATTAAAAGGCTTAAATTATGTTCAAACCATTTATCATGGAATTGACCTTGACAAATTTGAATTTAGCCAAGAACAAACTTCGGAAATATTCTGGATTGGAAGAGGAATCCCGGAAAAAGGCCTCGACGACGCTTTTGAAGCCGTTAAACACTCTAAAAAACCAGCTGCTTTTTTTATTTCACCCCGGGAAAGTCATAAAGCTTGGCTCGAAGATCTTCTCGGGAAAAAACCTGATCTGGCTAAAATCTATTATTATAACGCTCCAAGAAGCGAAGTCATTTCTCAATACAAAAAATCCAAGCTATTTCTTTTCCCTATAAAATGGGAAGAGCCGTTCGGATTGGTGATGCTTGAGGCGATGGCCTGCGGTACGCCTGTCGTTGCTTATGCGCGTGGATCTATCCCTGAAGTAGTCGAAGATGGAAAAACTGGTTTTTTGGTCAATAATTCTCAAGACGACGTTAGGGGTAATTGGGTTGTCAAAAAAACCGGTGTCGAAGGCATCAAGGAAGCCATTGATAAAATTTACTCGATGAGTGGAGACGAATATAAGAAAATGCGCTTAGCCTGTCGAAATCATATAGAAAAAAAATTCTCGGTTGAGAAAATGGTCAATGAATACAAAAAAGTTTATCAAGACATATGCAGTCAGTCAAAGATATCTTAAAAAAATTCAACCCCATGTCCGACAAGTACGTCTCCCGCGAGTTTCAGTCTTTTGGCGTCCATCTTTCCAAAAAACTGGTTGATGAAAGAAGGAAAAGTCTTTATATAAAGCTCTCTAAAAGCATTCCCCGGCCGATCCTCGAAGAAGCTCTCCGGTACGTAATCGACGCCAATGCCCGCAACCGGGCCGCGCTTTTTATGTGGAAATTGAAAGACTTGGGTGCCTTCAAAAGAAAATCTATTGACAAATAGTTGTAAGTTATTCATAATGAAAATTAGTTATGAAAATTACCGTTTATACAACCAAAGACTGCGCCTTTTCAAAACAGGAAAAAGAATATTTGACATCTCATTCACTGCAGTTTGAGGAAAAAGATCTGGAAACCAACAAAGAATTCCTGACCGAGATGCTGGCCGTATCAAACAACTTTGCCGGAACACCGGTGACCAGAGTGGAAAAAGACGACGCCTCGATTGCCGTCCTGAAAGGCTTTACTAAAGAAGAGTTTGACACTACTTTTGGATTTGCTGTCGAAACCGCTGCACCGGCCCCGGCAGTCAGCGAACCGCCAAAAGTCGAAGAGACAAAACCGGTCGTACCGGCAGCTACCGAAGTTAAACCCTTAGAAACACCAACCATGGAAACACCGGCTACTCCTGCTACGGCACCGGTTAGCGAAGCTGCCCCAACTGATGCCCAGCTAAACTCTGTCTTAGATAAACTGCAAGAAAAAACAAACGGGGACGCGACGCCGCCGGCAGAAACACCGGCCGCTCCGACCGAAGCTGCCCAGCCTCCGGCCGACGCGCCTTCAATCCCCGACTTCCCGGCCGACGCCAAAACAACTGCTTAAAAAACAAGAACTTCTGTTCTTTGTGATAAAATATATAAGAATCAGTTCCCGTAGTTCAACGGATAGAATGAAGGTTTGCGGAACCTTAGATGGCAGTTCAATTCTGCCCGGGAACACCAGGGGGTGTAGTTCAATGGTAGAATAGAGGTCTCCAAAACCTTTGATGGGAGTTCGATTCTCTCCACCCCTGCCAATTTACCAACTCCCTCCCCCGCCTCCACCACCTCCACCACCGGAAAACCCGCCGCTGAATCCTGAAGAAAAACCAGACGAACTTCTGGTAGGCGTAGCCGCTGTTTGGAAGCTGTTCATTGAAGAATTGAGTGAGTTGACAAAAACCCAGCTGTTGAACTGGCCGCTCGAATAACCCTGATACCAGCCAGGCTGCTTGATATTTAAAGTTTCAAACCGTTTTGCCCAGATTTTTTCGACTCCGAATGCTATTGCATAAGGAAGCAGCTTTTCAAACATCATCTGGCGGTCGGCCTGGAATTTCAGCTGCCGCGATTGTGAAGAGAGAAAATTTTTTAAAGACTTGGAGACACTAAAAGCATCTGTGCCGGCCTGGGTTTTTCTCGGCATCACCCGACCAAAAATAAAGGCGATAAAAGCAAGGGGAATGTTTCCTGTAAATATTGCAATCATGGCGATGACATAATAGATTGTCCGGGTGGACTGGGGATTCTGGTCAAATAATTTTTCTTCGACTACGTCATCATATAGACTTTTTTTTACTTCTTCTACTTCTTCGGAAAGGTGTTCGTCTTTTAATCTGATTTCCGTCTTGGTCTTGAAAAATTTGTCAATTAGCAGATTCTCAAACGGTAACAAACTGTCATTCCGGCGAAGGCCGGAATCCAGTCTTACTAAAAAGAAATCGTTTTTATCTCTCTCTTCTATTCTTAGATAGCCCTTTCTTGCCAAATCTACAATTGTCGCTGAAATGTCTTTTAAATCAACTGTCTCGTCGCCGAGCGTCCCCACTTCCCCTGGAGTCATAAATCTTTTAGCGCTGGGAGTTTTCGGCGGGTCAAACCATGCGGTTGTCACACCTACTGTAGCTTTAGGGTCACGTCCGTACTTTATCCAACGGTAAACAATATATATCGGTAAACCAAGATACCAAATGAGTCCAATTAGACCCATGAGGCCCATTATTATTTTCCCCATCAAGCTGTCTTTAAACTCAACATATGGTTTCGGCTCCAAAACTGCAACGGTATTTTTCGGAAAACTGACAACGGCAGTTAAACCGCTAGATTCTGATAAGATTCCGCTTTCAAAAACAACCCTATCTTTCTCGATAGAAGTACCGCATGTCTTGTCATTTTCTCCCTGAAAACCCGTAAAGCAAGTAGTTTTGACATTATTTAATCCCATTGCCATAGGAAGATATATTTCTGCAGTCGAATGGTTGATTGGCACCTGCCAGTCGTTGCCCGTTACATTCCAATAAAGCTCGTCGTGGTCGGAAAAATAGGTTAGAGCACCCTTCACCTGATAATTGATTATATAGCTATGGACTCCGGAAATAGTCCTGTTGGCGTCGCCGATTTTTAAGCTGATACTGTTTCCACTGGTGCTTTTTTGAAAATTATAAGGAGAATTTTTTTCGTCAACGACGGAAAAATCTTTAAAGTCGAGCTGGAATTTTTTTCCGTCTGTATTGGTTTTTATAAAGGGAATTGTCCGGAAAATTCCATGTTTTATCAAATCGCCAAAATCATAGAGAATGGTTTCTTTGACATTAATCGTACCGTCTTTATTAATATTTATCCTGGCGTCAAAATCATTGATTTGTTCGGCCCTGACAGAAACAACCGCGAAAAAAAATAAAAGAAGGCAAATAAGAATTTTTTTCATTTGAGAAATGATATCATATATTCATGCCAAATCTCAAATTTTATAAGGTTTCCTGGGAAGAATTGGAAAGAGATTGTTATCTTCTGGCAAAAAAGATAAAAAAATATAAATTCGACCGGATTCTCTGCATCTCGCGCGGCGGTCTGGTCTGGGCGAGGATGTTTTCCGACCTTTTGGGTAATCTGCCTGTCTCCCATCTGACAGTCGTCTCTTACCAGGATCTCAAACAACAAAAAGAAGTCAAAATTACAGAAACTCCCAGCAGACTCAAAAACGAAAGGCTTCTGGTCGTTGATGAAATAGACGATACCGGAAAAACCTTAAAAATTATAAAAGATTATTTACGTTCGTTGAATATTAAAAAATATTATACTTTGGCGCCGATTATCAGAACTTTCAGTGATCCTAAGCCGGATTTTTACTTAAAAATTATCGACGATTGGATAATATATCCATATGAAATTAAAGAAACCTACAAAGCTTTTCTAAAAGTCTTCAAAAAAAAAGAAAAGGCAAAAAAAATGCTTCTCAAATACGGCTTTAAGGAATTGGAGCTTTAGAATCTTCTCCTGTATAATATGAGGAATTATGTCAGCCGAAAGAAGAAAACACGAAAGAATCAACCGAATCCCATATGATATTTTGGTTTTTAATAGAAACAAAATTACTTCCGGCGATGTTCTTCCCCATCCAGCTTTTGTCATCAGCGGCCCCGGCGGAGCAAGATATCTGCAGCCGGTGATTGACAAAATGATTAAAGAAGGTCTTCCGGGAGTAATCGTAGCTCCTTATAAAATAACCCAAAAAATTAAAGACCAGTACCCAGAAGGACCCTTATTAACGCCTACTAATGACTTGGGTATTCTCTTTGCCAGTAAATTAGTAGTTGATTTATCAGGAGAAAATGAATCTTTAGCTTTAGAGGCACTCGAAACTATCAGACATATAAAAAAAAGAATTTTATATATAGAAGACGGACCGGATCATGCTAAAAAAAGAGTCATAGTTTTCAAAAAAAAAGCCAAAGACCTTACTGTTTTAGCTTATTCTAAAGAATCAGCCGCTTCCTTACAAGGATATTACCCTTGGATGGACAAGAGTCAGATATTAGCAACCGGCAGGCCTGATTTTGACTTTTTTTTTAACCTCCCCGAACATGAAAATCATAGTAACGGACGGAAAAGAATTATTCTTGCTGGCATAGCTGATGATGAACTGACTGTCGATATGGTTGAAAAAGTATTAAATGCGATCGACCTAGAAACAGCAACTGTTACCTTATCGCTCCACCCTAGGTCAACCTTAAAATTGGCCGATTTAAAAGAAAGATTCGGAAATTTCATAAAGATTCACAGTAATGGCACTACCTTAGAAGAACTCATCCACTCTGACTTAGTAATCAGCACTGGTGAATCAACCGTAGCCCGTATGGCTGGCTTTGCAGGAATTCCCGCTCTAAGAATAACTAATAATGGAGCAAATCCTCATATAAAAGAAGATAATACCATTCCTGTCCATCCCAGCCATATTGCCAACCAGGTGGAAAAATTTACCGCAAACGCTAAAGCCATTACTAAAGAAAGAGAAAGACTCGAGCAAGCTTTTCATTCACATCTCGACGGCCGGGCAACTCAAAGAGTCTACGATGCAATTGTTAATTAATCCCCCATCGCTTAAGATTGTATTTTATGCAGTACAAAAAAGCTCCGGAAATTAAAAGAATGATAGTCCAATTGATTAAACAGCTGGACATGAAGCACATCAAGAAAAACCAAATCCATTGCATACGGAGTTTCGACGCCAAGACCAGGGCTTATGCGAGAATCTGGGGCATGGCCAAGCTTTTCAAAGAAGTCGCCGGCCTCGAACCGCACTATATTATCGAGGTCAATGCAAAAAAATATGACAAACTGCCTGAACGGGAAAAAATAAAAACCTTAATTCACGAACTCCTTCATATACCGAAGACTTTTTCCGGAGCGTTATTATCCCACCGGGGTCCTTACCACGAAATTAATGACAGAGAAGTGGAAAAAATATTAAAAAATCTTTAGTGGAAATTGCTATCTTTAGAACAACACGTTCCCCTTACAGCGCTATAATTACCGTACTCTTGATTAACTGCGCAAGGAAAATCACCTACATATTTGCCGTCAATAATCTGATAAAACGATGTAGGAACATTATATAAATTATTAGTGTCTGTTATAGACCTACTACTACAACTAGGTTTACACCTCATATCTAATCTTCCTAAATATTTATTAGCGCCATCAAAAAGAGGTATATTGCTGCAGAAACTATCAAACTTTGAAGTGTCTGATACGGCTATATCTTTTTTTACCCTACAGCATTCGGCAACCGGATCTAACGTACCAAATATTCCACCTGTAACCCATTCATTTAATGGATTTAGCATCGTGCCAACTATTTTAAATCCACTTGGGCAAAAGGTTAAAACTGGTTGTGCTTTATATTCAGTAGAAAAACCGCCGTATTTTTTTGAACATTGGGATGGACCTATCTTACCTAATCTAGCTATTTGAGCCTGCGACCATCTTATCTTAGCAGCTTGCGGTTCGCTTTTAAAACTGGTTGTTTTTACAATTAAAACTAGAAACCCGACAATTGCCAGGGAAGTCAAAACAAAAATAGTTTTCACCATATTCGGATGGTGGATGTCAACATTTCTTCTAGATCTTTTTGCCATAATTTTAATCTTAGATTAAGGTTTTAACTTTGTCAACGATGTCTTTGACTGTTTTTTCAAATTCTCCCCTGACGGTTCCTCCAGCTGCATTTCTGTGGCCGCCTCCACCTAAAGATTGGGCAATTTTAGATACGTCCGTATCTTTTATTGAGCGGAAGCTCAAAAATATTTTATCTTTTTCCTCTTCAAGAAGGGCCAAACCAAACTTGGCGCCCTTGACACTTTGAAAAAATAAATCAGCAGTAAGCTCCCTCATTCCTTTTGGTTTTCCGTGTTTTTCAAAAGTAGCTAAATCAACCGCCGACCAGACAAATGCGCCAGCCGGCGAACTCTCCATCTTCATATTTCTCAAGAATTCCCCAACCAATTTTATTGAAGAAAATCTGTAATTGTTAAACATTTTTTCAACCAAAAGATCCTTATCGGCTCCTTTTTCTATTAAGGCAGCGATAATTTTATAAGCTTCCCTGGTATTTTCCGTATAGCGGAAAAAAACAGTATCTCCGGCTATCCCGGAAAACAAAGCTGTTGCCATATCCTTGTCAATACTCACATTCCAATCAGACAATAATTTGTAGATCATTTCACAGGTAGCCGATGCTTTTTCTTCAAATAGTTTTAATTTCACGTCAGTAAAATAATTGCTGCGGTGGTGGTCAACGACGATTGTCGGCATTTCCGGAAGCTTAACAGCTTTGCTTCCGGAAACGATGTCATAGCTTCCTGAATCAAGAATAATAAATAAATCATAAAGTCGAAAGTCGAAAGTCATAAAGTTGATAGTCTCGATTTTATCGGCATTTTTTAAAAACAAAAATTCAGGAGAGACTTTATTCGGACAAATAATTTTTATTTTCTTTCCCATGTTTTTCAAAACGCTGTACATTACGGTTGAAGAACCGATTGAATCGAGGTCTGGATTACGGTGGGCATTCAAGAGGATGCTTTTGGCTTTTTTGATTTCTTTGAGAATTGCTTCTGATTGCGGAAAATATTTCATTAGCTATAATTATACTAGATGACGAAACTGATAATTATTGCAGGTCCGCAGTCTTCAGGAAAAACCACCACGTTAAACTACCTAAAGAAAAAACATCCGGAATGGCATTTTGTCGACGAAGTTAATCCTGCGAGCATTACCGGCAAAAAAGATTTTGGTGCTCTCAATACTTCGGCTCAATTAGAAAGGAAAATTATTGAAGAAGATATAAAAAATATCGAGAAAATAAGCCGGGGACATAAATTTGTACTATTAGAATGCGGTATTTTCCACTACGCTTATGCTCGTTATTTTTTATACAAAAAAATCGCCGATGAATTTTTTCAAAAATATCTTGGCGCCCACCACGGCCTTGACCCTTTTGTTTTATTTATACACACTAAGCCTGACGCCAGCTGGGAAAGAAGAAAAGGAAAATACGTTAAAAGACTTAAAAACAAAGGCATTTCTGAACCTGACATCATGGAGAAACATTTAACAAAATACCGGGAGATGATAGAGACTCTCTACCCTTTTTGGCTCGACTGCTATAAAAAAGTTCCCTTTCCAAAAATGACCATACCCAATACAGTCAAATCTAAAGGCGTATTTCTCAAAGAAGCCGATAAAGTTATTCAATCTTTGTTATACCGTAAGTTTTCTTAACCATAAATTCTTTACCGGTGCTTTGGAGTTTGACATAAGCCAGGTTGCTGATGCATCCTTCGGTCAAATTTTCATAAGTCCCCCACCCCAATCTTATTAAAAAAGTCCGCATCGGTCCGGCATGACTGACAACAAGAATTGTTTTGCCAAAATTCTCTTTAGATATTTTTTCCATAAAACCAACGAAGCGCTCCATTAAATTCTTGTCATTTTCAATTCCACGCGTCTCTGACTCCAGCGCCAATTTAAGATTATTGATCAATTTCATTATGTTCTTTTCTTTGCCGAAAGACCGGCCGGCAAAACTGCCAAAGTCCCTTTCCCTTAAAGATTTTGAAGTGATTATTTTTAGATTTCTTTCTATGCCGATAAGCTCCGCGGTTTCGCTGGTCCTTTTTAAATCAGATGAATAAATTGCGTCAAAGCGGATATTTCTTAATTGCCGAGCTAGCTTTATCGCCTGCTGCTTGCCTTTTTCGTTCAGAGGAATGTCTTTGTGTCCTTGAATAAGTCTTTTCACATTCCATTCTGTCTCTCCGTGACGGACAAGGTATAAAATGCAAGATTTATTTTTCATTTTTTAGATAGACTCATCGAAACTTGTGTAGTCTTTTTAAAACCGCATCTGCTGTAAAAAGAGACATATTCTTGTTCGACATTTATTGGGATATAAAGGGCATCAAGACTTTTCAGTTTTTTGATGATTTCACTGACTAGTCTTTGGCCCAAACCTTGCTTCCGGTATTTTTTTTCGACGACGAGCTTTTGCAAGTACCCGCGCCTGCCGTCAAAAGAGCCTAAGGCCGAACCGACGATCTGGCCGCTAGCTTCGGCGAGTATACTTAATCCGGGATTTTTTTTCAAAAAAAGCTTGAATCTTTCATAACTATCCATTTCGTTTACAAAATAATTTGTTTTCCAAAAAGGAATTAATTTTGAATGGTCTTCTATTGTTATCGGTCTAATTATCATGCTAAAATTATATCAGAAGTAGATTTTTCACTTACTAACGTATTTAAATCGGGGTACTTTTTTTCCATTAATAGTTACTTTTTCCAAAAACATTTTTTTCGGCCTAACCCATAAAGAGCCTTTTTTAAATCCGTGAAAATCTTGTAATTTTTTGTAAACCACGAGTTCTTCTAAGGTTTCACTATGCAAAGCAACTCCTAAAACTTGCACTAGAATATTTTTATAATGTTTATATTTCCCAAGTTTCATAGATATATTTTAATAAATTATCTCGCCTTTATGATGATATAATTTAAATGACTGCCGCAGTGGCGGAACTGGCAGACGCGCACGGTTCAGGGCCGTGTGGAGCAATCCGTAGAGGTTCAACTCCTCTCTGCGGCACATAAATGTATAATTAGATTTTAGGAGAGGTGGCTGAGTGGTCCAAAGCGAGGGGTTGCTAACCCCTTGAGTCGTAAGACTCGCGTGGGTTCAAATCCCACCCTCTCCGCACAAATGAAAAATAAAACTCTAAAAAATATACTTTCCGCTTTAGCAGTAGCTTTCTTTGGCTACATCCTTTTAAATTTTACTTTTATCATTGATTTTCTTTTTCAAACACTCATAGATAAAGAGGTAAAAATTTTCCTATCTATAGAAGGAAACAAAATTTGGCTTTGGTATCCGGCCGTTAAACATTTATTTTTTCTTTTTCTTATCGTATTGCTTTCTCGATATATTTTTAAATCCAAATTAAAGACTATTTATAAAAACATTTACTTCACGGTTCCCCTTTCTGCAATATATGTAACAGCCGGTATGTTTTTATACCGCTGGCCTATTGCCGCTTTTTTAACCAGCTCTTATTTCTTTTTTGGATTTCTGTATTTTTTCAAACGCACGAAACTATCATGGCTATATTATTACACTCTAATATTAGTGACACTTGTTTTTCTGATAGGTAGTCTTCTCGGAACACAAATCTGAAATTTTATTTATGGGGTATTTACTGGAAGGACAGCCACCGCCTACTCCCGAAGAAATTCGGGCATTTGTTGGTGCCGGCTTCGTTTTACTTTCGGCCGGCTTTTTATATATAGCAGGATTAGTAAAAGAATATAAGGATAAACATCCTAAAACTCCACCAGCGAAGAAAATCAAAAAGTCGTCAAGATAACAAGACTCCGCCATCAACGACAACCTGGGTTCCGGTTATATATGAAGACATTTCGCTGACCAAAAACAAGACGACTTTTCCTATGTCGTCCGGCTCTCCCATTCTATGCATCGGGATTCTATTAAGAAATCCTTCCAGGATTTTCGCCATGTCAACGCCAGGAGGTGGAGTACCCTGCATCTTTTGGACCCCAGGAGTGGCAATGCCACCGGGAGCTACAGCGTTGACCCAAATTTTATGAGGAGCCAGCTCGAGGGCAAGATTTTTTGTAAATCCCCAGACTCCGTGCTTTGAAGCATCATAATGAGCTAAACCAATCATTGACGGGTGAAGAGCATCGATAGATGTGATGTTGACGATTTTTCCACCCTTCCCTTGGGCAATCATCTGCTCTGATACGTATTTTGCACAAAGAAAAACGCCTTTAAGGTTGATAGACAGCACTTTATCAAAATCATCCAGGGTCATCTTGTGGACTGGAATTGATGGAAATATCCCGGCGTTATTGACTAGAATATCCACCCCTCCAAACTCTTTGACTGTAGTTTCAACCATATTTTTCACGTCCGCCTCACTTGAAACATCGGTCTTGACACCCTTTACTTTTAATTTTTTTGTAGTTAGTTCGCTGACTGTTTTGTCCAATTCTTCTTGATTGCGGGCGGCTACCACGACGTTGGCGCCAGCCTCTGCCAGCCGATTGATAATTCCGTAACCTATTCCGACAGCGCCTGTGACAATGGCGGTTTTTCCTGTCAAGTCTAATAATTTGTTATTTGGTACAAAATCCATATTACTTTTTGTTTTTTAAAATTTTTAATGACAAAATAAAAACAGTAATCATGATTATTTCACAGCCGATGCAGACCGGACAAATGACATGGAGAAGAAATAGTTCCTGGTAACCGATCCACAAACAAAATAACAGACCGAAAGTCGCCATGGAAAACATCAAGGTTTTTTTCTTATAAACTGAAGAAAGGAAAATGACAATATAGCCGATTAAACCGTATAAAGGAGTCGGAATTCCCAGTGTCTTGGAGACCGGACCGGAGACGACCGCGTCACAGTTTATAAAACTATTGATAGAGCAAGGCTGGAAGGCCGGTCTGAACCACTGCTGCCAGAGGAGGTAAACCGCCAGTAAAACTCCGACTAAAGAAAGAATTTTTACAGCCTTGAGGATTTTATTCATCATTATTTATTTATAACATAAATAAATACTTTTTAAGTGGTCCTTGATTTATTCTTTTATTTATGAGTAAATCATATTATGTATTTCGATTTTGGAAAAATCTTCAAGTTTCTCTTAATTCTTGCTTTAGGCATCGCCATCGGAGTCGGTACCATGAAAATTATTGAACGTTACAAAGCTCCAAAACAGACGGTCACAGTCGTTGGAACAGGAGAAGTCGACGCTGCCACCGACCAGGCAACAATCAGCATCCAGGTAACTGAAAAAAAAGACGCCCAAAAACTGAAAGACGCGTTAATTCAAATGGGAATTCCAGAAAGCCGGATCACCCAGTCAAGCTTTACACCGCCGATCTACCAAATGGGTGGAGCAACTATTGATAAGATGATGTATCCCCAACCAAATCCCAATCCGGCAACGGCTACGAGCTATACAGTTGTTCTCGACTCTCTCAAAAATATTGAGAAAGTCTTTGCCGCTATTAACGCTAATCCTAATACGCAAATCACCAGTACTTACTATTCTTTGAACAAAAGAAAGGAATGGGAGGCGAAAGCCAAAGAAATGGCCCTGAATGACGCGCGTAATCAGATCGAATCGGTCGCCAAAATTAACCGGCTCCGCGTTGGCAAATTAGTATCACTGGAAGATGCCAATAATCCTAGGCCTTTTCAATTA
>JAHFKS010000005.1 GCA_023245215.1 Candidatus Microgenomates bacterium
GTTCGAAGTAAGTTTTTAATAGTTCCTTGGCAAGCGGCCCGGCGACGTCAGATCCCTGGCCACCCTCTTCGATGATAATAGTTATAGCTATCTCAGGATTTTTGTCAGGCGCATAGACTGTAATCCAGGCGTGGGGCATCCCTGATTTAGCCTGTGTTGATTCGGCTGTTCCTGTTTTGCAGGCGGTTTGGACGGGTCCGTTCTTTGTTTTGAAATCAAAAAGCGGCCAGCCGGTGCCACCGGTTGAACAGGCTTGTTTCATCCCTTCATGAAGGAGGTCAAGCGTTTTCTGGGAAACCGGAAGCTTGTGACAGTTGGGCCTAGCGCCTTTTAATAACTGTGGTTGGCAGAGCGATCCGTCATCGGCAATAGCCGAAGTCATCATGGCAATCTGCAAAGGTGTCACTCCGATATATCCCTGGCCGATTGAAAAATTATAAGTGTCGCCTGTATACCAATGGTCTTTTAGGGTTTCTTCTTTCCAGAATGTCGACGGGATAATGCCTTCGGTCTCTTCAAAACCGATATTCGTTGTTCTTCCTAAGCCAAACAGATCGGCCCATTTTTTCACTTTATCGACGCCGGTCTTTTCACCAATGGTATAGAAAAAAATATCATTCGATCTTTTTATAGCTTTGACAATGTCTACCATGCCTTCGGTTTTTCCGTATTGGAGAAAATACCAGTTGCCGAAAGTAAGTGCTCCTGCGGTTAAGATTCCTTTATCTTCAACCTGGGTTTTTTCATCAATGGTTTTTTCCTCTAAGGCTGCGGTCGCCGTCATTAATTTAAAAATCGAGCCGGGAGGATATGTAGCTTCGGTAGCCCGGTTGAACAGTGGCTGATTTTTGTCGGTGAAGTATTTTTTTAAGTTAACAGTGTTGCCGTTTTCAAAATCCTGCGGGCTGAAAGACGGGGAAGAAGCCATGGCCAAAATCTCCCCGGTTTTGGGAATAGTCGCCACGATTGCGCCCTTTTTGCCTTCGAGGAGCTGGTAGGCTTTTTTTTGCAGCTCCCAGTCGACAGCCAGCTGGACGTTTTCGCCGTTGGTGGGAGGAATCACCGTTATTGTCCTCAAAAATTTACCTTGGGCATCGGTTTCTATCAGTTTTTTTCCCGGCTGGCCCTTTAATAGACAGTCAAAAACTTTTTCAGCGCCTTTTTTTCCGGTTTTATCGCCCGGTTTTAATTTATAAGGACAGTCATCCTGTTTAATGTCGCGGTCGTCAGCCAGCTGTCTGTAGCCGACAAGGGGGGCGATTGCTTCTGGCGTTTCATAAATCCTTTTTGAGATTATCCGATCATTGTCTTTCTTGATTTGGTTGATTGCCGTTTCAACATTAGGATTGAGGTTTTTTACCATTGTATAGCCTTTTCTATCAAGTATCTCGCCTCTTTTTGGCTCGATTAAAAACTCCCTGATCCGGTTATTTTCAGAAAGGCTCAAATAGTATTGTCCTTTGACAATCGTCAACTGAAATAGTCTTAATACCAAAGCACCCACAAAAAAACCAACAAAAATTAAAAAGGCAAAAAAAGAGACCTCGGTGAGCCGGTTGTTTTCAGAGGAAAAACCCATTCCCCGCGAATCGCCCTTTTGGAAATAAGAAAGCTTGTTCATATTAAGAAACGAAATAACCCTGCCCGAAAAGACTAAGAATTAATATGTGTAATAGAAAAAAAATAATTGCGGCTCCGGTCTTGATCCATCTGTTTTTTATTTCCGATAAAAAAAGAAAGAAAGACAAAGAAAATAAAGCGTAGCGGGGGATAGAAGAAAGAGTGCCGGTTAGAGTTGGCAGCAAGATGTTGGCCAAGGAGAATAGATTTAAGCCGAGTCGATCAAAATTTCTAATTTCAAATTTCAAATTCCTAACCAATTTCCAATTTTTAATTCCTAAATTTTTAAATAAATCTAAAATCAGAACAGATAAAACTAAGAAAAAAATAATAAATTCAAAGACAGAAACAAAATATTGGTAGTTGTGGGAAGCGGTTATGAATATTTTTACATATCTCCAAACAACCTGAGGAAGAAAGATTAAATGAGTCGATCTGTTGGCTCCAAAAATAGGCTGGGAAGTAAGAAAAAAGAACGGATCTCCGGTACTTTTGAATAAGTAATAACAATATATCCCGAGACCCAATAGAGGAGACAATATCGCCGAAATTTTTACTTTTGACTTTTGAATAAGATGGAATACTATCGGAATTATCAAAAACACTCCGATTAGTCTGGTCAGTGAAGCCAGAACGGCAAACAGGCCGACTAATAAATAATTTTCTTTTTTCAAAAAATATAATGTCAAGACAAAAAGCAAAAAAAACAACCCTTCAGTATAAACAGCTCCGAAAAAGAAAGACGTGGGGAAAACCAGTAAAAAAATTAATACCCAAAAATTATCATTTTTATTATAAAGTTTTGTAAACAACAATATTGCTATCAAAAAGGAAAAATTAGAAATAATCAGGGCGGAAATTAACCCGTTATCAAATACAGGCGTAAGAAACTTGATAAGTAGGGGATAGAGCGGGAAAAAAGCCTGTTCCCATTGGGCATATCCCCGGTTGGCAATCAAAAGATAGTGGATTCCGTCAAAATTACCCAGGGCAGACGATACCTGCGGCAAGCCGAAGTCGAATAGTTCGTGCCCATAAGGAAAAAAACCGAGATAAGGAACTATTTTTGAAGAAATATACAAAATCCAATAATCAACCGTCCTCCAGATGAGAAAGATTAAGGGTAGAAAGGTAAAGACCATGAAGTAAATTATATCACCAAGCCCGGAGCGTTAGCTTATAATAAAGCAATGAAAAATAGAGTAATTATCCTGGCTGTTGACGGGCTTGACCCGAAAATAATCGAAAAAGGTTTTAAAAAAAATTTCCTGCCCAATTTGAAAAAACTCCAAGAGTCTGGCGGTTATTCAAGACTGGCAACGGTCGAGCCACCTCAGTCTCCTGTCGCTTGGGAGAGCTTGATAACAGGTAAAAACCCTTCAGAACACGGAATTTTTGACTTTATAGTCCGCGATCCAAGGAGCTACCAGCTCGATTTGGTTTGGCGGCCCGGTTTCAGAAATTCATATAAAGCCGAGCCTTTTTGGAAAGGTTTTTCAGAAAAGAAGATTCCTTTGGAAATATTATTCTTGCCGAATACTTTTCCGGCGGTCAAAGTATATGGAAAAATGATTTCTGGTATGGGGACTCCTGATGTTTTGGGAACGGCCGGAAGACATAGTTTTTACACAACCGGAGAGATTAAAAAAGACAGCCGGGGTAACCAAATAAAGATTCCTAATAAAAAGGTCATCGAGACAAAAATTTTCGGGCCTGAACAAAGTTTGGTTCCTTTGAAAATTGAAAGAGGTAATAAAAAAGTAACAATCACTGTTGCTAATCAGAAAATTGTTTTAAAAAAGGGTAGTTTTTCCGAATGGGTCAGGTTACAATTCAAATCCAACCGCGGGTCAATTAAAGCTATTGCCAAATTTTATTTAAAAAAAGCAGATTCCAGACTCGAATTTTATCTAAGCCCGCTCAACATCGATCCGGAGTCTCCAGGTGAATGCATAAGCTACCCAAATAATTTTTCAAAAAAGCTTGTCCAAAAATACGGATCATTTTATACCCAGGGTCTTCCCCATGATACTTGGGCTTTAGAAGAAAACGTTATGACAGAAGAAGCCTTTTTGCAAAATGCCGGCTCTATTTTTGAAGAAAGGCGGAAAATATTCTTTGGAGAGCTCGATGAGTTTCCAACAGGCGTTTTTGTTAATTATGTAGGAATTACCGATACGATACAGCATATGTACTGGCGTTTTTTAGATAAGAAAGAAAGCAGACATTCAAACGTAATAATGGATTACTACAAAAAAATCGATAGTTTGGTCGGAAAAACATTGCTCAAACTAAAAAAAGACGACTATTTAATCGTTTTGTCCGACCATGGTTTTGCCGGATTTGACCACGAATTTAACCTAAACGGTTGGTTGAGGGATAATGGTTTTTTGAAGCTAAAATCGGGAAGGATAGGCAGACCAATGCTGGATAATATTGACTGGTCAAAAACCAAGGCCTACGGCATAGGCTACAACGGAATCTACCTCAATATAAAAAACAGGGAAAAAGAAGGGGTAGTTAAGTTAAAAGACGTCTTCAATATTAAAAAAGATATAAAAACAAGATTAGAAAACTTGATCAATCCCTATACCAAAACCAGAGTGGTAAAGAAAATTTATTATAAAGAAGAGTTGGCAATAAGTGAGAAAGATACCAATGCGCCGGATTTATTTGTCGGTTACCATACTGGTATAAGGGCTTCCTGGGACAGCGCTGTCGGGGCCACAGCCAAAGAGGTCTTTTCCAAAAGGCAGAGCAAATGGAGAGGGGACCATTTATTCGATGCGACAGATGTCCCCGGAGTTTTCTTTATCAGTAAAAGGGTAGCGTTGAATAATGTAAAAATTACTGATATTATATTCATTGTTAGGGATTTGATAAAACCGTCATGATAATGGAGAAATTTAAAACACTCGTTTGGGACCTTTTACTGCTAGTTTCGGCTTTTGCCCTGGCCTTTTTTTTGCTAAACGCCGCCAACCAGAACTATAACCTGGTTTTGATATCGGTCGATTCATTGCGGCCTGACTATTTGAACTCACCCAACATTGACAAACTGGCTTCTTCTTCTACAGTTTTCAGCAACAGCTATTCGATATATCCGTCATCAGTCGGTTCGTATTACACACTTTTTACAGGCAATAACTATTTGATAGGAAATGAACTGGCGATTTTGAAATATATCAACGATTTTGACAGCACAAAAAGCAGCGATTATTCCAATTTGACGACACTGCTGAAAAAAAACGGATTTAACACGGCGGCTTTTGTGAGCAATCCTAAACTGCAAAAAGAAATCTTCAAGACGGGGTTTGACGAATTTGTTTTTGACAGTGATAATGCCTCTTTGGTTGATAAGGCAAATGCCAAGATTAAATTACTCGCCGACAGAGGTTTTTTCGTGTGGGTTGATTTTAATTTGGCGAAGGAAAATTTAGTTACTTGCCCGGTTGGGGCTTGGACACAAGATGAATATGATAAGACAGTCAAAGAATACGACCAGAATGTCAAAGAAGTTGATTCACGTGTCGGCCAGTTGGTTGATTATCTCAAAAAAGTCGGGCTGGACAAAAACACTGTTGTCGTTTTTTACAGCGACAAAGGTGAGAATTTTGACTCAAGATTTTATAGTTTAAGCAAAACTTTAGACAACGCTGACATTAAGTCAGTCTTAATGGTAAAACAGCCGCAGAAACAAGCAAAAGAAGTCGTCAAAGAAGCGATTGACAACTCAATGGTTTCCAGCCTTATATTAAATCAGATAGGTTATGCTCGCCCTTTGAAAAATCTCCAGAAGTTTGTCAATAAGGGGTTGACTTTTTTCCGCTTGAGCTACGGAAAGAACCTTAAAATAGGCGTCACCGACAGTAAGTTTAAATATGTCTACAACTTGACTACAGATGGTTGTTTACCCGAAAAAGACAGCCAGGCATTTTATGACTTGATCGCCGACCCCGAAGGTAAAAATAACCTTATCGACGACCCGGCAAATGTAGAAATGATTGGAAAATTCAAAGAAGAACTGTCCAAAGCGACAAGAGTATCAATTCAAAAGCCCGGCGAGCCGGTTAATGTTTTAGAGAAGCTCAAAAGTCTGGGTTATTAAACTGCCAACGGGGCGTAGCTTAGATGGCCAAAGCGTCAGGCTGGGGGTCTGAAGACCGTGGGTTCAAGTCCCGCCGCCCCGACATGAAAAAACTCACTTCTGATGTTACAGTAGAACTCCATGTGCCTGATTTTGAAATAGCAATAAAATTCTACAACGATCTTGGTTTTGAAGTTGTTTGGGAGAGAAAAAAAGGGGACCCAAGTGCCAGGTTTTTGGTAATGAGAAAAGGCGAGAGTATTTTGAATTTTTTTGGGGGCGACGAAACCGTCTACGAGCAACATTACTTTAAACGATTCCCTCGGTCAACCCCGAGAGGTTATCAAGTTGAAATTACTATTCCTATTGATGGTTTAAAGGAATTCTACGATGATATTAAAGAAAAATATAAAAATTCCATTGTCCGTCCGCTTGGAGAAAAGACCTTTAGAGCAAGAAAAAGACAGGATTTTCGCATCGTTGATCCGTTTGGTTTTTACCTGTGTTTTGTCGAGCGTTATAACTGGGTTGACGGTAGAGATAAACAAGGAAATCCTTTAAAGTAGTTTATACCAATAAGTCCGTCTCCATATTAAATAATAAATAATACGACAATACTGCTGAAGATCCTAAAATAGTAAAATATAGAATCTCTTCAATTGGAAGAAATTTTTCTGCAATATAAAAGCCATTAATATAAACGCTTGAAGTTCCTGGGAAAGACCATAACCCCAACTTTAAAGCTACGAACTCATATAATGAGCTCAAAAATAGAAAATACACAGCTGTTTTTAGTAAGGAATTTTTCATTTTAGGAAATTTTATAAGCATAATAAGTATTGGCAAAATAAAGATAATTATTCCAGTCGACATATAAAGATAATAATTATCTAGAGACGACGGAAAAGAAAATTTAATAAAACGAGTAAGAACAAAAGCTATTAAAAAAATTAAACCTAAAAAAATCATTTTATTATCTAAGAAGTGCCTCGACTTTTTAGGAAAGAAAAATTCGTAGAAAGATACTATTAAATAAATAAAAAAAACACCCCAAATAAATTGTTCTGGTGATACTTCTAAAATTTTAAAACTAAAAATACTTTTTACATTCCAAACGTGACTATATGAAGCAATAGGATCAATAATTAAAGTAGCAAAAAAACCGCAAATAATTGAAAACGACAAAGCTCTAATGCTCTTTTTGCCAATTCTTATAGTTAACCATAGAGAAGGAATAATAAAAAAGAAAATAATTGAGGTTAAAAAATTGACTTTAAAGTATAAAGTAAAAACAGCCCCAAGAATTGGCAAAAAACAAAGTAGTAACAGACCAAACATATATTTGTTAAAATATACCATATATGAAATTCTTAAACATTTCTATAGAAAAACCAGAAGAAATTAATTTTATTTTGGCCCAATCTCACTTTATCAAGACGGTAGAGGATAGCTATGAGGTTTTGGTCGAGGCAGTCCCCGGCCTCAAGTTTGGTCTGGCTTTTTGTGAAGCCTCAGGAGTAAAAAAGATAAGGAAAGCCGGGACCGACCAAGAAATGATCAATTTAGCCGTGAAAAATGCCAAAAAAGTCAGCGCCGGCCACTCTTTATTCATATTTTTAAAAAATGCTTTTCCGATTAACGTCCTAAACCGGATAAAAAACCTATCAGAAGTCGTGAACGTCTTTTGCGCCACTGCCAATCCGGCAGAAGTCATCGTCGCCGAGACAAATCTCGGCCGGTCGATCCTCGGAGTCGTCGACGGCAACTCCCCTGCTGGAGTTGAAAACGAAAAAGAGGAAAAGGAAAGAAAAGATTTTTTGAGAAAGATTGGCTACAAATCTTCGTAAACTTTGTTGTAAAATAAACCCATGGCAAAAAAAAATCTCACTAGGGAAGACATTCTTCACATCGCAAAATTGGGGAATTTGACTTTGAACGAGAAGGAAATAGAGCTGTTTAAAAAACAGCTGTCGTCGGTGATAGATTACATCAACAAGCTGCAAGAGGTAAACACCGACAAGGTTGAACCTTCGAGCCAAATCACCGGTTTGACAGATGTTTTAAGAGAAGACAAAGTCGATGACAAAAGGACATTAACGCCTGATCAGGCGTTAGCAAACACAAAATCTAAGGAAGGCAGTTTATTCAAAGTTAAAGCGATATTGACTGAATAGTTATGAATTTATTAAGCCTGACGATAAAAGATGCTTCGGAAAAATTAAAAGCCGGTGTTTTTTCTTGCCGTGAATTGGTGGTAGAGTGTTTTTCCAATATTAAGAAGCACGATAAAAAAATCAACGCTTTTTTGACTTTGAATGAAGAAAAAGCTATAAAAAAAGCCATAGAATATGATGGACTGATTAAAAAAAACAAAGACATTTTTGCCGAAAAACCACTTTTAGGAATACCGGTTGCATTCAAAGATCTTTTTACAACCAAGGACTTAAGAACAACTGCCGGCTCAAAGATAATCGGCGGCTACACTCCTCCCTTTGACGCCACGGTTGTAAAAAAACTGGTTGATGCGGGAGTAATTATCATAGGCAAAACCAATCAGGATGCCTGGGGTCACGGATCTTCCGGTGAAAATACCGATTATGATGCAACAAGAAATCCTTATGACTTGAGCCGCGTTCCCGGCGGGTCTTCAAGCGGTTCAGGGGCAGCAGTCTCCTATGGTGCCTCTTTGGTCGGGACAGGCACTGATACAGGAAGTTCAGTCAGGCTGCCAGCCGGATTTTGCAATCTCGTCGGTTTGAAACCAACCTATGGCAGGGTTTCCCGTTACGGAATCATTGCTATGGCATCCAGTTTCGACACGATCGGCCATATGACAAGAACAGTTTACGACAACGCCAAGGTTTTGGAGGTGACTGCAGGAGTAGATCCTTATGACGGCACGACCGTTCCGGTCAAAGTCGATCAATATACAAAAACATTGGGCCAAAGCATAAAAGGTTTAAAAATAGGTTTGCCCAAAGAATATTTTGTCAAAGGCTTGGACGGAAAAGTTGACAGCTCGATTAAAAACTCTTTGAAAGTCCTGGAAAAGTTGGGAGCAACAGTTCACGAAGTTTCCCTTCCTCACACCGATTATGCCATGGCGGCCTATTATATTTTAGTTCCTTCAGAAGTTAGCTCGAATCTTTCCAGGTACGACGGAGTCAGATACGGATTGACAAGGGAGGTCTTTGGAGCCGAGGCAAAAAGGAGAATAATGCTAGGGAGCTATACTCTGTCTTCAGGTTATTACGACGCTTATTATTTGAAAGCAGCCAAAGTAAGAACTCTGATAAAAAAAGACTTTGAAGACGCTTTCAAAACCGTTGACGTCTTGGTCGTTCCCACCTCCCCTTCTTTGCCTTTTAAAATCGGCGAGAAAACCAATGATCCTTTAAAAATGTATCTTTCCGACATTTTTCTTTGCCCAGTCAATCTAGCCGGAATCCCGGCGCTGAATGTCCAGAGCGGCTTTGCCGACGGCCTCCCGGTTGGAATGCAGATAATCGGCCCGCAATTTTCAGAACAACTGCTTTATAAAGTGGCTTATCTTTTTGAGCAGGAAACCCAGTATTACAAAATTAGGCCGGAATTCAAAAATGGATAAAAAATATACGCCAATCATTGGAATGGAAGTTCACGTTGAACTGAAAACCGCTTCTAAAATGTTTTGCAGCTGTAAAAATGATCCATTTCACGCTTCCAAACCCAACATCCATACCTGTCCGGTTTGTTTGGGTCTTCCCGGCGCTTTGCCAGTCGCCAACAAAAAAGCCATCGAATGGACGATTAAACTGGGTTTAGCTTTGGGATGCAAGATAAACACTTTGAGCAAATTCGACCGAAAACACTATTTTTACCCCGACCTGCCAAAAGGCTATCAAATAAGCCAGTATGATATGCCGTTTTGCTTTGGAGGAAAAGTGAAAACTTCTTTTGGCGACATTGGAATTACTCGGGTTCACCTGGAAGAAGATACGGGAAAACTAATTCATCAAAAAGTCAACGGTCAAAACGTTTCCTTGATAGATTTTAACCGTTCGGGAGTTCCGCTTGTTGAAATCGTCAGCGAACCGGAAATATTTTCTTCAGCCCAGGCCAAGGAGTATGCGAAAAAACTGCGTCAGATTATCCGCTATCTTGATATATCCGATGCCGACATGGAAAAAGGCGGTATGAGGCTTGAAGCCAACATTTCTTTGCAAAAAAAGGGTGAGAAAACCCTACCAAATTATAAAGTCGAATTAAAGAATATTAATTCTTTTAGATATCTGGAAAGAGGGATTGAGTATGAAATGAAGAGACAGGCGGAAATATTAGACGGTGGTGAAACGCCGGTTCAGGAGACGCGAGGATATAACGCCGAAAAAGACGCTACTTTCACCCAAAGAATCAAAGAAGAAGCTGCCGATTACAGATATTTTCCTGAACCCGACCTGCCGCCAATCAAAATCAGCGACGAGTGGTTGAAAGAGATTAAATCTGATTTACCTCTATCACTGGACTCTGTTTTTAAGTCTTGGAAGGAAAAACACCAACTCAACTCCGATTTAGCAGAGTTATTGTTTGAGACAGCAAGCGAATTGTTATGGCTAAATAGATTATTTGAAGAAACCGCCAAAGCCAAACTTCCGGTTGATAAACTGGTCAATCTTTTAGTCCATAAAAAATTAAAAGCCGAACTTTTTAAAACAGAAGTTGATAAAATTATTGAGCTTTATAAAAAAGAAACCGTTATCAGCGACATAAGCGATGACGAATTGAAAGAAGTAATCGGGAAAGTGATTAAAAATAATCCCAACCCGGTTGCAGATTTTAAGAAGGGTAAAACAACGGCCGTACATTTTATGATCGGCCAGGTAATGAGGGAAATAAAGAGAAAAATCGATTTCAAAAGACTGGAAAAATTAATAATTTCCGAATTATCAAAATGAAAAAACCAAGTTGGGACGAATATTTTATGAGATTGGCGGAAGTTGTTAAAGACCGAGCCGATTGTACCAGGAGACAGGTGGGAACAATTATCGTCAGGGACTTCCGGATTATTACAACGGGCTATAACGGGACTCCCCATGGGATTAAAAACTGCAGTGAAGGCGGCTGTTTAAGATGTCGGCGGAGGGATAAAGGCGAGATAAACAGTTTTGAATATGAGGAAAGCTGCATCTGCATCCACGCCGAGCAAAACGCCATTATCCAGGCGGCTTATTTGAGCGTTTCGACAAAAGGCTCGACTCTCTATTCGACGACTAATCCTTGTTCGAGCTGCGCCAAGATGTTGATCAATGCGGGAATCGTCAAAGTAGTTTGTAAAATGGAACACCACGATAAAGAAGGCATTGAACTACTTAAAAAAGTGGGTGTGAAAGTGGAAATAAAATGAAAAAAATCCTAGTTATTTTAGTTGCTCTATTTTTTTTGCCTAATTTTGTATCCGCCTCAGCGCCTAATAATATTTATGGCATTCATCTGGCCCAGCCTCAATCTCAGGATATCCAGGCAGCCTCGGATTTAGTCAATAGTAACGGCGGCAAGTGGGGTTATGTGACGCTTATAATCCAGGAAAATGACCGGAACCGGGAAAAATGGCAGGGAATTTTTGACCAAATGCGGGAATTACACTTAATTCCCATTATCCGTTTGGCAACCCAGCCGGAAGGGGAAAACTGGCGCCGGCCGGAAGAAAAAGACGCAAAAGATTGGGTGGATTTTTTGGATTCTTTAAACTGGGTAGTGAAAAACCGTTACATTATTATTTTCAACGAACCAAACCACGGGTCAGAATGGGGAGGCGAGGTCGATGAAAAGAGTTACGCCAAAGTAACTTCTGTTTTTGCTAAAGCCTTAAAAGAGAAAAATCCGGATTTTTTCGTTATGCTATCCGGATTTGATGCATCAGCGCCTTCGTGGTGGCCTGGTTTGGAGGATGAAGAAGTTTTTTTAAAGAACTTTCTTAACCAGTCGGAAAAAATTTTTGATTACATTGATGGGTGGTCGAGCCATTCGTATCCCAATCCCGGATTTGCCGGTTCGCCGTGGGACTATGGCCGTGGAACAGTGCGAACTTATGACTGGGAGCTGGGGGTGCTTCGTCAATTAGGTATTAGTAAAGAGCTTCCGGTGTTTATTACGGAAACGGGCTGGAAAAGAGGCAGCGAAGATGGTATTGCCAACAATTTCCAAGCCGCCTTTCAATCAGTCTGGGAGCAGGATCCGCGGGTCAAAGCGGTCACCCCGTTTGTTTTAGACTACCAAGGCCAGCCTTTTTTGGAGTTTTCCTGGAAAAAATACCAAAGCGACAGTTTTTATCAACAATATTATAGCGTCCAATCTCTTTTAAAGACAAAAGGCGAGCCGGAGCAGATTGAAAAAGGACAGATTAATTTTGATCTGCCCGGAGAGTTGGTCGCCCAGTCAAAATATAATTTCAGGATAAGCCTTGACAACCAAGGCCAGGCGATTTGGGATAAGGATGACGACTATGAACTGCGGATAACCAATGACGGATTAAAAAGTACAGAGACTCTGGTTTCTGACGTCAAAGACATCAAACCCTATGAGGAAAAAACTGTTGATTTTTCCCTGAAAACCAGCCAGGAAAATGAAAGCCAGGAGATTAAATTTATTCTGGCTAAAAATAATAAAAACGTACTTGAATCAAAACCATGGCGGTTTAAGGTTCTGCCGTTGCCTGATTTGACGATTAAGGTTAATTTTTGGCCGATAGGACGTGGTAAAGGTGATAATTTTGAAGTCCAGATTTTTGATGTTGACGACAGGCTGGTTTTTAAAAAGAAAGGCGTTAAAGTCAAAGATGGAAAAGGGTTGATCAAAAATATCCAAAACGTCGCCATCGATGAGCTTTACCGGGTGGTAGTTTTGAAGTCTGGCTACCTTCCGAGACAAACATACATTGTTTTTAAAAGTCGCGATAATATTGCCCAGTTCAAATCCATGCTGCCTTTCGACTTGAATAACGACGGAAAATTTGACCTCAAAGACTTTCTCAAATTGCTCGGTCGTTGAATTTTTTTCTTTTTGGTAATATAATACGCTCATTATTATAATGATATGAGTAGTTTAGAGCTTCGTGGTATGAGATTAGAGTCATGGAATAATCCGCGGCTTAAAATTGATCAAATAAGCACTTCAAAAGACATCGCCATATTTACCGGAACGGCCAATATTCCTTTAACTCGAAAAATTTCTAGAATTTTACGGGAAGATTTTGGCATTGCAGCGGGCAGATATGATGAAGGAGAAGTTGGCGTCCAACTTCCAAATTCGGTTGACGGTAGAGACGTTTTTATAGTTCAGCCCACGAACCCATCTGCTGACAATCTTCAAGAATTATATTTAATGATTGATGCATGTAGAAGAGCTAGCGCTTCAAGAATTAATGTAATAATTCCTTATTTTGGTTATGGTAGAAAAGACAGAAAAGATAGGCCAAGAGCTCCTATATCTGCGGCTTTAATTGCAAGATTATTAGAAGAAGATGGTGTTGATTCTATTTCAACGGTGGATATTCATGCGGATCAGGAATTGGGCTTTACTTTAAAACCATGGAATGATGTACATTCTAGCCAAGCTCAAAGAAAGGAATTAGAAAAACTTAACTTGCTTAAACCTTGCTATGTTACTACTGATATTGGAGGTGACAAAAATATTAGAAGATTTGCGGTAAGCGTAGGCGCCAATCCAGAATCTGACGTGGCGACTGTTATTAAGGAAAGAGTCAATGGAACAACAAGACCAAAATATATTCAAGGCGATATTAAAGGGAGAGATGTTGTATTTGTTGACGACATTATTAATTCTGCTGGTTCATTGACAGGTGCCGTTGAGTTGGCAAAAGATCAGGGGGCCAGGGATATTTATGCAATGATAACTCATGGGATGATGTTTAATAGAAAAGGTCAAGTCGATAAAGCAGCTTTAAAAAGAATCACAGAATCATCAATTAAAAAAATATTTATAACAGACACTGTTAAACAATTACCAGATATAATTCATCATCCTAAAATACAGATTATTTCCGTTGCGCCACTTTTAGCAGAAGTAATTAAAAGAATTCATACGGGGCAATCGCTATCTCCAGATTTAATTGATTGATTACTTTCTTATTTTCTCACAGAATTTTTCCAGTCGGTCTAAACCTCTTTTTATATGTTCCATGCCGGTGGCGTAGCTCAGGCGGATGAATCGGTCGTCGCCAAAAGCAATGCCGGGGATCGCCGCCACATATGCTTCTTCCAACAAATGAGTGCAAAAATCCAGCGATCCTTTGATTTGGTCATCATAATAATCAGAGATATTGGCAAAGATATAAAAAGCTCCATCAGGTCTGCTGGCATAGATTCCCTTTATCCGGTTTAAGCGCTCGACCATGAAATCGCGCCTTCTTTTATATTCCCAAACCATTTTTGGTATGTGGTCCTGCGGTCCGGTTAGAGCCGCCAAGGCGGCTTTTTGGGCGATCGAAGAAGGATTTGAAGTCGAATGGTCCTGGATTCTTGTTGCGGCCTTGATGACTTCTTCCGGGCCGGCGGCATAACCGATTCTCCAACCGGTCATGGCGTAAGTTTTCGAAACGCCGTTAATGACAATTGTCAGGTTTTTAATTTTGTCATTGATAGAAGCAATGCTGTGATGTTTTTTTCCATAGGAAATTTTTTCGTAGATTTCATCGCTCAAAACTATGACATTATGTTTTACGCAAATTTGGGCGATTTGCTTCAGTTCTCTTTCTTCGTAAATGACTCCGGTCGGATTGGCGGGTGAATTCAAAATCAACATCTTGGTTTTTGGCGTGATGGCTTTTTCAAGCGCCTGCATGTTGATTTTAAAATTGCTGGTTTTTAAGAGGACACATTTACCGCCGGCAAATTTTACCATCTCGACATATGAAACCCAGTAAGGAACCGGAATAATTACCTCATCTCCTTCGTCTACCAATGTCATAACCATATTAAAAAGTGACTGTTTGGCTCCGGTCGAAACCATAACTTCTTTTGGTTCATAATCGAGCCAGTTTTCTCGCCTCAATTTCATACAGATGGCTTCTTTTAGGGGAGTGATGCCTGAAGTGGCTGTATACTTGGTAAAGCCTTCGTCGATTGCCCTTTTAGCTGCTTCTTTGATGTTAATCATCGTATCAAAGTCAGGTTCTCCGGCGCCGAAGGAAACGACGTCTAGCCCCTGCTTCTTCATTTCTTTGGCTTTGGCAGTAATTGTTAAGGTGAGGGAGGGATGAATGTTTTGAGCTCGCTTTGAGATTTTCATATTTTTGGTCCGGAATTAATAATTGATTGATAAACACCCTGATATTTTTTCATGTTGTCTATAAATAATCTACCTAATTTTTTGGCAGTTTGTAAATATTTGTTTTTATCAGGCCAGGAGGCAGAAGGGTCAAGAATATCTGCCGCTACTCCCGGGACAGCCAACGGAACATATAAGTTGAAAATCTTGTCGTGGCGGCATTCAACCGCGTCGAGTTTTCCCGTAAGAATGGCATTAATAATTGCCCTGGTTTCCTTGATTGGGATGCGGTTCCCGACTCCGTAACCGCCTCCGATCCAGCCGGTGTTGACCAAAAACACCTTAGTTTCGTTTTTTTTCAGGTATTTTTTCAAAAGGTTAAGATAGACCATTGGTTTTAAAGGCATAAAAGGCCCTCCGAAATAAGCGGAAAAAGTCGGGACGGGGTGTTTAATTCCCCGTTCTGTCCCGGCCAGTTTTGAAGTGTAGCCGGACAGAAAATGATAGGCAGCCTGGTTCAGAGTCAGGTGGGCGATCGGTGGGAGGACGCCAGTGGCGTCAGCTGTCAAAAAAATTACGTATCTTGGTTGCCTGCCGACTCCTCCAGCCACGGAGTTTTTTATAAATTCCAACGGGTAGACTGCTCTGGTGTTTTCAGTGAATTTGTCCGAGTCAAAGTCAAAGTCACCATTGGGTTTCAAAACGACATTTTCCACCAATGCTCCTTTTCGGTGGATAGCCGACCAGATTTGCGGTTCTGACTCTTTTTTAATTCTGATGCATTTGGCGTAGCAGCCGCCCTCGAAGTTAAAAATTCCCTGATTTGACCACCCATGTTCGTCGTCACCTATCAACCGCCTTTCCGGGTCGGCCGAGAGGGTCGTTTTCCCGGTGCCGGACAGTCCAAAAAATAGAGCGGTAGTTTTACCGCTCTTTTCAATATTTGCACTGCAGTGCATAGGAAAAATTTCCTTTTGAGGAAGGAGAAAATTCATGTATGAGAAGACTGATTTTTTTATTTCTCCCGCGTATTTGGTAGCGCCGATCAAAATGGTTTTTTTGTCGATGTTTAAAACGATAAAAGCTTCGGAATTGGTGCCGTCGGTAGCCGGATCTGCCAAAACAGAAGGAGCACAATATACAGTCAAGTCGGGCTTGAAGTTTTTTAACTCTGCTGCGTTGGGCCGGCGGAAAAGATGCCTGGCAAAAAGAGCCTGGTAAGCATACTGGCAGTAGATTCGCAGCTTTATAGAGTGTTTTTTTTGAGCTCCTACAAAGGCGTCAACGACATAGATTTCTTTTTGGGTGGAAAAGAAACCGGCGGTTTTTTTATTAAGTTTTTCAAAGTTTACAGGAGAAATCGGGACGTTGACCTTGCCCCAGTTGATTTTATCGTGGATTTTTGGAGTATCGACGATGAATTTGTCATTGGGTGAACGTCCGGTGTATTTACCTGTATAGACGACTAGGGCTCCTGACTTAGATTGGATAACTTCTTTATTCGAGAGGGCTTTTTTTACCAAAGCGTCAACGGAAAGATTGCTTAAGATAGAGCCGTCTTTCATAGCGTTATTATACTCCTTTGGTCTGATTTTTAATTGATTCTATGACTTGTTTGACTTCATCATCACCAGCTAAATAATAGTGTTTTAGCGGTTTTAAATTATCGTCAAATTCATAAATCAAAGGTATGCAGTATGGAATGCTGACATTAACAATGTCGTCATCTGAAACATTGTCTAAGTATTTAATAATGGCGCGGAGGGAGTTGTGGTGGCCGGAAAGGATGACTTTTTTGCCTTTTCTGACTTCTCCCAAAACCACATCTTTAAAATAGGGGACGGAGCGGTTATAAGTGTCCCGAAGGGATTCGCCTTGAGGCGGGGCGACGTCATAACTTCTTCTCCAAAGCTTGACCTGCTGTTCCCCGTATTTTTTTACGGCTTCAGCTTTATTCTGTCCTTGCAGGTCTCCGTAGTTCCGTTCGTTGAGACGCCAGTCTTTGATAATTGGAATATTTTCCTGGCCTAAAACTTGGAGGGCAATCTCTAAAGTTTTGATGCCTCTTTTTAAAACCGAAGTATAACCGATATCAAATCTAAAACCTTTTTCCTTCAAGCGCAGCGCGTATTTTTTCGTCATCTCGGCGCCTTCGGGCGCGATGTCAATGTCAGTCCATCCGGTGAAACGGTTGGACCACTCTGTGAGGCCGTGGCGGATGATTACGAATTTCTGCATTTATAGTCTGTTTTCAATCTCAATTAATCTGTTGTATTTGGCCAGTCTTTCGCTCCTTGCCGGGGCGCCGGTCTTCAAAAAGTCGGCGGCAGCTGCATAGGCCAGGTCGGCGATGAATGAGTCTTCGGTTTCACCGCTACGATGAGAAATAATCACTGCCCAGTTATTTTTTTGGGCAAGCTTAATTGCTTCAATCGTCTCCCAGATTGTACCAATTTGGTTGGGTTTTATTATTACGGCGTTGGCAGATTTTTTCTCCTGTCCAGTTTTCATCCGTTTTACATTTGTACAAAAGAGGTCGTCACCGATTACGAGCGACAGTTTCTCATCAGTGACGAGTCTTTTCATAAAATTCTGCCAATTGGGCCAGTCATCTTCCTGAAATACATCTTCGAATGAGTAAACCTGGTATTTTTCTGCCAATGACAGATAATATTTGATCAAATCTTCACCGCTTATCAGACGATTATCCTTTTTTAGTATATATTTGCCGTCTTTAAAAAATTCCGAAGCAGCAGCATCAATCCCCAACTTAAAGTCTTTTTCGTTTTCATATCCAGCCTGTACGGCTGACTCAATAATCAACTGGAATGCTTCTTGGTTGCTCTTTAGAGCAGGAGAAAATCCGCCTTCGTCTCCGACGAGAATCGAAAGATTTTTTTCCTTGAGGTTTTTTTTAATAGCTTGATATATTTCTGCCCCGACTTTTATAGACTCTGATGCCAGTTGGCGTTGGGGGATGACGATAAATTCCTGGATGTCAAAGTTCCAGTTGGCGTGTTTGCCTCCGTTGACGACATTAAACATGATTTTCGGAAAAGCTGGTTTAATTTCGGAGAAATAATATTGGTTAATAAACTGCCAAAGTGGTATTTTTTTAGATGCTGCTAAAGCTTTGATTAGAGCTTGAGAAACTGATAAAATCGCATTGGCGCCGAGGCGGGATTTATTTTCGGTTCCATCCAATTCGATCATTAATTTATCCAATACATCGAGTTTAACGAGTTCCAAGTTAATGAGTTTGGGAGCAATAATACTACTGACATTGTTAATTGCGTTTAAGACTCCGTTTCCGCCATATCTTTTCGGGTCTTTGTCACGCAGTTCGACGGCTTCGTGGGAACCGGTTGATGCGCCTGAAGGAATAGAAGAAAAAGCAACCGTTCCGTCGTCCAAAATGACAAAAGTTCTCAAGGTCGGATTGCCCCGGGAGTCAAGGATTTCAATTGCTTTAATGGTTTTTATTTTAACCATGGGTATATTCTAACAAATAATCTACGTGCTCTTTTAGTTTATCAGTTTTTGCCAAAAAACTTCCCGGACAGATAAAATCTGGCCGGTGTTTAAGAGAGCTGATTAAGGGTATAGTTTTGTCATTTACAGCTCCGTCAAGAAATATTTCCTTCCTATAGTCTAATAACCTTAACTGTTCAATTTTATTGAGTGTTTCTGGCATAAAAGGTTTTCCTTGAGCTCCAGGAATAACTGACATTATTTGGACACATGAGATATTATTTAGATTGTATTGTTTAGATAAATCATCGATTTGATCTTGAGGATTGAGAACTAAACCTATAGGAAAAGTGTATTTAGCGGTCACTACTTCGTATTTAGGAGATAAATCATAGTGGATAAACACGTTTTTTATATTAATTATTTTCTTTAAGGCTTCAAGTTTTGTTAAATATGTTTCATATTCTTTAACCATGAGATGAAAGTCCAAGGTTAGGCCGTTAAAAGTCACAGGGTCAATAATTTTTATGAAGTCGTCCAGGCCGGCTGTTTTGCTATTGACGTAGACACCGTCGGAAAAGTCAATTTGGAGGTATTTATAGTAAGGCGAAAGTTTTTTTATTGTAAGAAGATAGTCTTCTGCTTTGTATTCCAGAATCGAAGGACAGATTTGCATAAATATAATTTTACCACGGAAAACTATCGCAATGGCTATGGAGATAATCTTCCTACAGCAAAGCTCTAAAAAGTATGCATTGTAGTTTATAATCTATAGACAACCCATGAGTCTAATGGGTCTAATTAGACTCATATGAATGATCTGCTGTATTATATTGCGTTTTCACACTGTATTGGCATCGGGCCGATGAAGTTTTCTTTGTTAAAAAAGCGCTTTAGAACAGCTAAAAAAGCCTACTTAGCGAGTAGAAGGGAGTTAATTGAAGTGATTGGAGTTTCTCTAACAGAAAAATTTCTGGATTTTAGGAATAGATTTGATCCAGTGAAAAAATTGGAAGAATTAAAAAGAAAAGAAATAACTGTTTTGACAATTGATAGCAAAGATTACCCAGAGTCCGTAAGAAATATTTCCGATCCGCCGATTTGCATTTATTTGAAAGGCTTCACATTAAAGGTGTTTGCGCCTTTTTTGACATTTGCCATCGTTGGCACTCGTCAACCGACTCCGTATGGCGTCCAGGTGGCGCGGAAATTTGCCTATGAACTGGCCAGTGCGGGGTTTATTATCGTTTCCGGAATGGCTTATGGCATTGATACGATAGCTTATCAGGCCTGCCTCGAGGCGAATGGTAAAACCATTGCTGTTTTGGGCTGCGGAGTTGACGTTGTCTATCCGTCCAGTAACCGTTTGCTGTATGAAAGGATTATAAAAAACGGAGCGGTGATTTCCGAATTTCCTCCCGGGCAGTTTGTTTTGAAAGGGTTGTTTGTCGCCAGGAACCGGATTATTTCTGCGTTTTCCCAGGGAGTGATGATTGTCGAGGGGACAAAAGACTCAGGTTCTTTAATAACAGCCCGCTATGCCGCCGAACAGGGAAAAGAGGTCTTTGCACCGCCCAATCCTATTACTTCAATAATGTCGGCCGCCCCGAATATTTTGCTCAAAGAAGGCGCTAAACTCGTGACGAAAGTAGAAGATATTTATGAAGAATTTAATTTGAGGATTACTCCAAAGAAAAAAGAAGACATTGTCAAAAAATTAAATAATGAAGAAAAAAAGATTTTTATCTTATTGAATAAAAAGCCGTTATTAGTTGATGGTTTAGTTGCGGCATTAAAAAAACCTATTGGTTTGGTGTTGAATATAGTTTCTCTTATGGAAATAGACGGAATAATCGAAAAAAATAATGATAATAAATACCAAATCAAACTTCATTGACTAGGCGGTCGGCTTCGGCGTTCTGTTCGCGGGGGACAAGATGGTAGGTGATTGGCAGTTTGATTTCCTGTTCCAATACTCTAATCTTCAATATATATTCTTTAATCTTGCCGTTTTTCACCTTGAACATCCCCTTGACTTGATTAACCATCAATCTCGAATCGCTATAAAATTCCAGTTTTGAGACTTGAGCTGTAGATTTGAGATTTAGGATTTGAATTTTGACATTTTCAAGCGCTTTTATCAGAGCCGTATATTCGGCATCATTATTGGTGGCGGTGCCAATGCTTTCTTTGTGCTCAAATACTAGCTTTTTGTCTAAATAGAATACCATTCCAATTGATGCCGGACCAGGATTGCCTTTTGACCCGCCGTCTGTAAAGATCTTTAAGATCATATCAATAAGTTGTTACGAAGAATTCGGCGGGAATTTGCGGATAAGACTGGAAAAGGGTGACTTTTTTGGAAACTCCGCTATCAGTTTTCACATCAGAGAAAGCCGTCCTTCCCTGGATAGGGAAGTTGGAAGCGCGGGTAAAGATGAGTTTTGTCGGATTGTACATAACTCTGGCATAGAGTAGCTTGCTGTCGGTGCTTATGTCAGCTGCCGGGACCGTATAAGAATAGTCATAAGTGCTGTCGGCCGAGCAGACGCCGGCACTTGCCGCTGCATTACTGATTCTGCTTCCCGGGTCGACGACATATTTTTTCACGCTGTTGTCTTTGACTAAGGTCAGTTCAAGAGCCGGGTTGGTGGTAGCCGCTTTAAAACAGACAGTGACATCCTGGCCCGTTGAGGTTCCAGTAAAAGCTTTGGTGTCGGGGTCATAGTCGGCCATGTAAAAAGTATAGGCGGCGTCTTTGGCAACAGCTGGTGTGGTGAAAGTATTAGTAATGAGATTTTCAACCGTAGCCGTACCGGTGATTCCGGTGAAAGAACTAAGTTGGCCTTCACCGATAGTGACATTCTGGTTGGTCTGCAAGGCAGATTCAAGGGCGGCCTCGGCAGCAGCCAAAGCTTTCTGAGATTCCTGCTCTAATTTGGTGGTTTTTGATTCGTTGGTTGACTTAAAAGTAATGGCCAAGACGACAGTCAGTATCGTCGCGAGAACCATAACTGTTATCAATAATATTTGTCCTTTTTTTGTTTTCATAAGAAATTTTATCACTGCTGCTGCTGCCAGTCATAGTTGGCAACTGATAAATATGGCAAAAGATCAAGATATATATTCGGCTTAAAGACGGTAAATAATGATGGCCTATTCAAATTCGCCCATTTTCTTCCGTTAGTTGTCGTGTTATTAACAAGCAAATTTCCGTCAATCTTCAATCCTTGATCAGCAGTTGTCCCAGTGTCAGTTGCTATAGAAATAAAAATTCCTTTAGCTTCAGTTACCGTGGAAGCAAAATTAATAGTAGGAGATAGTATTGCCAGCGATTTTGCCGGTAGAAAGGTTCCGGTGACATTAATATTAACAGGCGTTTCACTAACAAGAACTACATTGTATTGATCAAGAGTTGGAGGAACTGATGTAATGTCCAAGGCTTTATTACTTTCATATAAATAGATTCCGTTACCATTAATTTGGTTTAGATCACTGATAGATTTATTTTCTTTTCTCCCTTTAACATAGTCTAGATATCCCTTAGGATCCATCGATGGAGGAATCGAGTCATATGATCCATCCTTCCAGTCGGAAGTATTGGCTTTAGCAGACGAATTAAGACCAGTTATAGCAAGGCTGGATGAAGAGACAACTCCGCCGTTGCCAACTATAAAATAAGATTGAGTTGTGTCGTCGCTGTCATAGGCAACCGGGCTGGCCGGGATCAAACTTTCCAATCTCTCACCAGATATAAAGGATGAATCTTTTATTTTACTCCAAGGCCCAGGTACCGGAACAGGGGTCGGCGTCGGAGTAGGAGTAGCTGTCACCCAGGTGATAGTCGGTGTTCCGCCACCGCCTCCACCACCGCCACCGCCTCCACCATAAGTTGTAATAGGTACAAAAAACTTTCCTGCGATATCTAAACCGGGACCTCCCGTACCTGTATAACCTGAGGAGTATCCAACTTTATTAAATTGATTACCTGGGGTATTTAAGGCTCCTTTATAAAAACAACCATTATTCACACAAGCTACAAGAGGTAAACTTGGATTACCATTTGCATCAATCGAATAAGCCATTCCAGAGATATAGCCAGTTTGACCTGGTTTAAGACTATCGCTAACACCGTATGAAGCATCGTAAAAATTTGTTCCACTAACTTTATTATAGAATTTTCCTGCAATAGGATTACCATTGCTGTCTTTTGATTGTGCTATATCACCTGGAGGAACATACGAATTCCTGGAACAACCTTTTCTACAGCCATAGGCTGGGTTCCATTTTTCGCCATATTTAGCATCGACGGTAAGAATAGATGCGAAAATAAGAAAGAAAAATAATCCGAGAAGAATTTTCTTCATTAATACTAATATAATACTACTTGCTTTCCAGTGTCAAGGGATAATAAGAAAAAGTTTAAATCAATTTAAGAATCATTTAAAAAGGTAAGAGATCTTACCAAACGAGTACCCAAACTTTGCCGAAGTCTGCCGGGTTAAAAGTACCATTTTTGATTGCCTGAATCATTTCGTTTCTTTTTGCCTGCATCGGTTCAGCCATAAATTTATTAAAGTCGACAAAATTTGCAAACGGCCAGTTAAAATCCGGGTTACTGCCTTCTTGTCTGCCAAGGTTAAATTTTGGAATATATAATCCTACACGAGTTGAGCCATCAATTTTTGAAAGTTGTATTTGTGATTCGTTAGAAATTCCGCTCGTATCATTTCTATCAATATCAAAAGCAGAAAACACAGGTGTAACATGGAGAATGCCTTGAGTATCATAGTAGTAGAGTCTGTTTGATGTTAAAAATCTTGAGGCGTTTCCGCTTGAATCAACTACTTTAAACTGTTCATTTGATCTTCGTACAGGTGAATTATCACTATTATTACCCGATTTAATAAAATCCGTATGATTACCACCGACGTTTTCCCAATCTGCAAAGATAAAACCATTAAATTGAGAGATATTAGTTATGGTTAACTGCCATTGTTCAGGTTTTATAGGCTGAACTCCAGGAGGTAAGATCACATTACCATTGGCATCGTAGACGCCAAGTTCAGGATGAGCTTTCCAAAAAGCATCAACCGTATTTGCAAGTTTACCAGAGCTTACATCATGATTTTGTTCTTCATTAATACTAGGCATAACATCAACAACGTAGGGATTAAATTCAGTTATCATTGGTTTATCGAGCTGCAAAACCGGAGCGGATTCGGTTGCCGTTGACGGAATAGCTGTTGGTTCAACAGTAGGAGGAGGAGCTGTTTCCGTGATAGAAATCACCGGTGGAGTGTTAACGGGTCCACAACCTTCAAGAGCCATGGCGAGAACAGCGAGAGTGCCGCCGACTTGAAAAACTTCCTTTTTTGTCAAGAGAGGACGAACAATTATATTAGGTAATTGTGGTACCGCTCCTTTATATTTTGCTCCAACAGACTTTACTACAGAAGTTTCTGGCATATCTTTAATACAAATTAAGCTTATAGTATATCAAGAAGAGAGAATTAAAGCAATTTGAGAGACTTTTAGGAAGCTGAGAGATCTTACCAAACGAGTACCCAAACTTTGCCGAAGTCTGCCGGGTTAAAAGTACCATTTTTGATTGCCTGAATCATTTCGTTTCTTTTTGCCTGCATCGGTTCAGCCATAAATTTATTAAAGTCGACAAAATTTGCAAACGGCCAGTTAAAATCCGGGTTACTGCCTTCTTGTCTGCCAAGGTTAAATTTTGGAATATATAATCCTACACGAGTTGAGCCATCAATTTTTGAAAGTTGTATTTGTGATTCGTTAGAAATTCCGCTCGTATCATTTCTATCAATATCAAAAGCAGAAAACACAGGTGTAACATGGAGAATGCCTTGAGTATCATAGTAGTAGAGTCTGTTTGATGTTAAAAATCTTGAGGCGTTTCCGCTTGAATCAACTACTTTAAACTGTTCATTTGATCTTCGTACAGGTGAATTATCACTATTATTACCCGATTTAATAAAATCCGTATGATTACCACCGACGTTTTCCCAATCTGCAAAGATAAAACCATTAAATTGAGAGATATTAGTTATGGTTAACTGCCATTGTTCAGGTTTTATAGGCTGAACTCCAGGAGGTAAGATCACATTACCATTGGCATCGTAGACGCCAAGTTCAGGATGAGCTTTCCAAAAAGCATCAACCGTATTTGCAAGTTTACCAGAGCTTACATCATGATTTTGTTCTTCATTAATACTAGGCATAACATCAACAACGTAGGGATTAAATTCAGTTATCATTGGTTTATCGAGCTGCAAAACCGGAGCGGATTCGGTTGCCGTTGACGGAATAGCTGTTGGTTCAACAGTAGGAGGAGGAGCTGTTTCCGTGATAGAAATCACCGGTGGAGTACCTGTAGGAAGGCCTTGGGCGTGGGCGACATTCGCGTCTAAACTCAAGACTTTCCCGACCAAATCAACTAAAGTACTTTTTCCATCGCCATTAGATTTCTTTAGCCAAGAGATAGCATTTGGAGAAGTTTGGAAAGGATTACCGATAATAAATCTGCCAACGTTTTTCTGAGCCAGCTGTTCTTGGACCAATTTTTCTAAAGCCGGCTGTTTTACTAGACTGACATCTTGTACTTCAATCTTCCCATAGTTTAAGAACATGAATGTCAATTCCGAATTACCCTTGTTGTCGCCGACAATAGAATAAGTAGATATGACTGTTCCATCATCATAAACCAGGATTTTTGACTTGACTTCACCAACTACATTAATCGAACCATCAGGAGCAACTTCATAAGAAATTTTTTCCTTATCTAAAGTTTTTTTTAATTCGGGTGAAGCCTTAAATGAACTATAAGTTTTTCCGTTTTCCGTCCCGAAAAGGTCAAAAGATATCTTTTTTGCATTATTTTGGTTTGAATCTACTTCAAAGGAACCGTCGCTGGATTGGTTAGCTTCAAGTGTATAACCGTTGACGATTTTACTTCCAGAGCGGGTTTCTACGGCTGATTTTAAATCAGGATTAATCTTAGAAAGATCAATTGGTTTAGCCTCCATTGGTGCGGCTGAAGCAGGCGCGCAACCTTCAAGAGCCATGGCGAGAACAGCGAGAGTGCCGCCGACTTGAAAAACTTCCTTTTTTGTCATTAGGGGGCGCGCCGCAGCATTTGGAAGATGGGGAACGGCTCCTTTAAATCTTGCAAGAGTCTTTCTGACAATTTCTGTCATATCGATATATTATACGCCTATATCCTTAATTTGTCAAAAAACTATATCTTTGATTGAAAATATGAAAACTTTTTTCCGACGTTTGTTTTTTTATCATATTTTCTAACTTATTTGAGCCTGAAACAGTTAAATAGTTGCCAGAGTTATCATAGATTAGATAAACCTGGCCATCTTTTCTATAGGCTATGACATCGGTCAATTTACCCAGTCCGGAGAAAACCTTAGCAAAACCCCAATTTATATTAGCAAACCTTGGGTCAACGCTTTCCGTAAAAAAATAGAGAATATTATCGGGAGAAACTGGAATATGAAAATAACGATTTCCTCCCTCACTAGTTGTCTTTAAATGTTTTTCCAATACTCCTTCGCGATGTTTATACCAATCGGTGGCGGAATTGGAGAATTCAGAATCTTTTAATAAATATGAATATAGTTCGGTAAAAAAAGATTTAGCGTCTTGTAATCTGGCCTCTTTAGTAATAAGAGTGGATCTTTGAGTGATAAATTCTTTCATCATTTCCGGCAATCCCATAAAGTAATTATAGAAAAATGCCTCATTTACGGGCTTCTCATTTTTGATTTTGTCTTCCAATTCCTTGCTTATTTTCTCGCCCAAGCGGTTAATCAAGTCATCAAAAAGTATGGCTATTTCGTCACCTTGAGCCTCTTTTTGTTCAGACTGTTTTAATATTTCCAACATAGTTTTCCTAATTTGCTCCGGATTGTTTTTTGCATTTTTTAATCTGTTTTTGACTTCGATTTGATCTAGCTTGCCTAGAGCATGTGCCATCATGCTGACTTTATCATCAAAGAACATAATGTAGGGTTCGAGAAACTCTTCGCTGACGAACCAGGAAAAATTGTCTCCCTCTGCCCGGCGCCTCCCTAAAATCTGCATCAGCTGAGCCCTGTTGGCTGGTAAATCATGTAATACAATACGGAGATCCGGAAAGCTGTCATCGTTTTTGACGATATTTACACCGAATCCTGCCGCTCCGGAGGAAACGGCGATTTTTACTTTTCCTTCGGCCAGGTCACGATAAATTTGCTTAGTTTTTTCTTGATATTCCAATAGCGCTTCTGGGTCAGAAGGTTTACTCGGAATATAGACTACTTTTGTTTTCCCGAACTTTTCGACTAGTCGGTCAAATATTTTTTGGCTGTTTTCAATATGATAGCTGACGATTAAAGTCGGCCCTTCATCTTTGACAGAACCAACTAATCGGTCAATCGTTTCTTCTTCGCTTTCAAACACTTCAGGATTGGGAACGGTTTTTATCTGCGGAGTAGTAATTATTTCAATGTCGCTACCAGTGGCGTCTTTGAGAAAATTTGCGAACGTGGAAGGGAGGATTTTTTTTGTTTCCGGGTCAGGAAACATCAAGGTTCCCGAGGCAAATCTCAGTTTATCTTTTAGATGATTGACAAAAGTTTGGAAAGTTGTTGTCTTAAATGCTACCGGGTTGAGGGGGACAAAATCGAAAATTCCTTCAATAGCTAAAATACTTGCCTGGTCTTCGCGGGAGAACTTATGGTCGCTCAAAAACTGGTCAATGTAAGAATCCCTTACTTGTGGTCCATGTTCACTTAAATTATACAGCAGGCCCTTTTTTTTATATATTTTAGCCATTTTTTCACCGATATCCTCATATAAATATCCTTCATTAGATTCAAAAGCAAAGTGATTATTAATTAATTGCATAGATAGTTGGTTTGTTTGTTCAGCTCCCAAGTCCAGTTTTTTAGCAATAATTCCGATACCTTCTTGAAAAGCACCAATTACCTGATCGTCTGATTTTTCCCCCGGCCGGTATTTTTTTAGATGTTCTGACATATTCAATCGCCCTAGTTTTCTTTTGATGTTATTTGAGAGAGTAAAGCCTCCCGCCTCAGGACGGTAATTTTGTGGTTCCAATTGTTTGTATATAATGAACCGTCTAAGCCAGTCAGCGGTTGAATCGATAATCTCTTCGGGCGAATAATATTGATTTTCGTTGATTTTTACATATGGTGACCGGCGATTGTAAGGAACGTCGGCCTCGTCAAAATAAATATTGCCGGTTTCTTCGTAAAACTTATTTGGATTTTCTTGATATTTGAATACAAGGTCGCGGTCAGTGGCTAAAATAATTGAAGGTTTTTTGGGTTTTTTTTCAACCGACTGATCGGCATTTACTTGATCTTGCCAATAGCTGTCGCGGATTTCTTCTTCAGTCTTTTTAGAATATCCACCGGTTAGCAGTGTTTCTTTCATCATTTTTTCTCTTAATTCTTCGGATAACCCTTGAGGGGTGGCTTCTTCTTTCATTGACTCTTTGTTTAAAGAGAAACCTGGTATTGATTTTTCAAGAGTTCCCGTAAAAAAGTCAATATTAGTTTCTAACTCTGCGAGCAAAGATTCATCAGTAGTTACCATCACTGAAGTTTCGTCGTCAGAAGTCAATGCTTCGACGACATTAACTATCGGGAAGACGACTGATGTTTTTCCTTCTCCAGTACCCATTTGGACGTGTTTTCCAGCGAGTAAGGAAACAACTGCTTTTATTTGTCTTTTTTCTTTTTCAAGGTCGTAAGCTTCTTTTTGGAATCTTTCACGGTTTTTGAAAAAAAGAAAAGCGGTCAAGATGTCTCCGAACTGTTCTTTTAATTCTGGTCTTTCTCGGGATTCGGCATATGATTCCCTAAAATGTTGATATAAAGATGTTTTGTCAGAATAATTTTTCTGAACGAATTTTTCTATCAATCCTTGAATTTTTAAGATTCTTTTGCTTTCTGACGAAGAGAAAAGATTGCGTTCGATTCTGGTAAGAATTGGTGATAATCGTCGTTGTTCCTGGGGATTCATAATCAGATTTTAGCAGAAATCGAAGAGCTGGGGATTGTTATAAAAACACAAAGAAGCCACAAAGAAAACTAGGCATAGATTTCTCAACAATTGGTGCAGTTTGACTCTAAGCGCCGTGGCGATTTTTTGCAGGATTTTGATTGTCGGGTTGGCGTGGCCTTGTTCTATTCGGGAAATATAAGTCCGGTCGACGTCACAGCGGAAGGCGACCTGTTCCTGGGAGAGTTGCTTTTTCGCCCTGGTTCGACAGATACATTGTCCGAGACGGTCGTAAAAAAAGTTACCGCGCATGATTTGTCAAAAAGAATAGAGAATTGTAAGAAGCTTGTCTATAGACTATAACCAACTAAAGTACATAGATAGGGCTTGGGAGTAGGAAAAAAGTTTATTTATCTAGTTTTTCTATTCTGCGCAGGTATTTTTTCTCGGTTTTGGGAGAGGACGCCAAAAAAGTATCGACGATTTTTTTGGCGGTTTCAATATCGGTGTAGTCGCTGGCCAGAGACAAAACATTTGCGTGGTCGTTTTCCCGGATGTGAGCGGCCTGGTTTTCATTCATGGCGATTCCTGCCCTAATACCTTTAAAGCGGTTGGTGGCGATAGTGACGCCGCAACCCGACCCGCAGATGACAATTCCCAGGTAATTCTCCGAATTCTGCAGGACAGCCTGGGCGACTTTTTGGGAAAAATCAGGGTAGTCGTCTTCGCCATTGTATTCATAAGCGCCTAAGTCTTCGATGCGGATATTTTTTTCGTGAAGATATTCGATAATGGCGTTTTTCAGCTCAAATCCTCGGTGGTCGGCACCGATGAAGATATTCATATTATAAATATACCATATAATAGACCTATGTTTGACACTCACTGTCATCTGAATTTTCAGGCTTTTGAAGGAAAGTTAGAGACGATTATTAAAGACGCGGAAGCAGTAGATGTTAATCAGATTGTTGTTCCCGGAACTGATTTGGAGACGTCGAAAAAAGCAGTGGAAATAGCGGAAAAGTTTAAAGGGGTTTACGCAGCAGTGGGAATTCACCCGCATCATGTATTTGAGATTTATTCCAAAAGCTCGGTATCGAAATTTTTTAACTCCAGTGGGTCCCCTAGCCGTCTTCGACGGCAGACATCCCAAGTCGTAAAAAATTTAACACCTTCGCTTTTGTCAAAAAAAACCGTTGCTGTTGGTGAAGTTGGCCTTGATAGACATTATTATCAAAAAACAAAACACGAGGATTATAAAGTCGATGAGGAGTTTGTTGAATTGCAAAAGGAATTCTTAAAAGAACAGATTAAGCTGGCGGTAAAGCATGGTAAAAGCTTAATCCTCCATAATAGGGAAGCAAAACATGACATGCTGAAATTATTAAATGAGGTTTGGGACAAGAGATTAGAAGGTCGGGCGGTTTTCCACTGCTGCGAGCCGGATGAAGAGCTTTTGGAATTTGCCAAAGCTCACAAGATGTTTATCGGCGTTGACGGCGACGTAGTTTACTGGCAGGAGAAACAGGGTTTTATTAAAAAAGTTCCTCTGGAAATGCTCGTTTTTGAAACTGATTCACCTTATCTTTCTCCGTTGAGGAAGTTTCCCAACGAGCCGAAAAATATCAAAGTGATTGCCGAGTTTATTTCTGAATTAAAAAAGGTTTCTTTAAAGGAAGTTGAGGAAAAAACTACAGAAAATGCTAGAAAGTTATTTAATATTTGACAAAAACTCTTTTTTGAATTTTTTTGGAGAAAAGAACTTACTTCTTTGTAAAGCCTTGGAGGAAAAAGCGTTTCTTGTTTTTTTGTTGAAATAGAGCTCACCGATTTTGTCGGCGATATCATTGGGATTTTCCGGGTCGGCGAATAAGGTATTGCCAGCAGAAATCTCTTTTAAAACAAGAATGTCCGAAAGAACTGACGGACAACCTTGTGAGGCGGATTCAAGGTATGAAAATCCAAAGCCTTCGTCCCTTGAAGGCAAGACGTTTAGCTTAGCTTGTTGATAAAGTTTTAACAGGTCGGAGTCGGGTAAAAAACCCTTGAAAATGAAGCGTTTGTCGTCCTTTGTTTCCATTAAAAATTGCTTATATTCTAGTAACCATTTATTATTTTGCGAGTCTACGAGTTTTCGAGTTTGCGAACCAAAAACATTGCCGACGAAAACACACGTTACATTAATGATTTTGATGGCTTGAACAAGATTAACAAGGTTTTTATTCCAGGTGGCGTCGCCGACATAAAGACAAAAATTTTCATTCAAGTCTAAATTTTCAATTTTCAATTTTGAGAACGATTTAGGAAGACATGGATAGATGACTTTGATTTTGCCTTCTTCGATATGAAGGATATCTCTAATGTCTTTCTTTGAGGCTTCAGAGTCAGTAATTATCAAGTCATAATTTTTTAACGCCTGTGTATTTAAGAATATATTAATGTTTCCTCTGATGCCGGCTGGATAATGGGCAGGATATTTAAGAGGTATAAGGTCATGGATGACGGCAATTTGTTTTTGGGAAAGGTGTTTAAGAGTAAGAGGGGAGGCAAGGAAGTTAAAAAAAGGATTAATAAAAACAGAATCTTTGGAATTTTTAATACTTTTTAAACTGGAAGTAAAAGTAAATTCTTCGGCAAAGTTTTCTTTGAGAATCTGCAGGTATCGGCCGACGCCGCGTACGGAACTTAGTTTGTCCGATGCGGTCGGGTCAAAAACGAAAACCTTTTTTGCCATGATTTATTATAATATCTTTTATGAATAAAATTATTCTTACTTTAGACAATGTCGGTGAGCTGGTTAGGGAAAATAGATACAAGGTTGTTCCTGAAAAAAAATTCTTAAGCCGTTGTATTGATGGTAGGTATTCCAATAGTGAAGACCTGCCGGCACTGGCATTTCCAGGCGCGGATGTCGGCGAACTGGCCTTGATTTTTGCCACAGCCAACAGCTATGGATTTGATGTCGATAAAGAAAAAACTCTTAAGTCATTAGTGGAAGTATTTGGGGGAAAAGAAAATTTCCGCCTCCATACTGATCTGCATGCCGATCCTAAAGTAAAGGCCGGCGGATGCGGTCATTGGAAGCAGATTAATTTGGATATGAAAGCTTATAGCCTTGAAAGCAAAGATATTGATTTTATCAATAAAAATCTCGGCATCGGCAAACAGGTTGTATTGGAGGGCGAACACATGGAGGGAGCCGTATTAATGATAAATGGAAACTGGGGAGTCTATCCGCAGGCCCGTTTGGAAACAGATCAGGGAAAAAGATTAGCGGAGGTTTTTATTTACCACCAGAGTCTAGTTGACGAAAGGCACCGGGCCCTGGCAAAATTATTAATAAAAAATAAAACAGTTGTTTTTAGAAACGGTGAAGACGAAGAATGGCTTTATAATGCGTTTTCTGATGTTTCGGAAATTCATTTGATGGAGACGGCGAGAAGGTTGGCAAAAGGGCTGCCGATTTATAAAGTGACATTTAAAGAAAGCGGAGACTTCAGTATTGCACAAGAAGGAAACGTTTAATATAATCTAAAAGCTCAATACTGAAATTTTTTCGCTTTAAAAAATCTTATGATACTTGGACCTAAAAAATTACTGCGTTTAGTTAAGACAAAAAAGCTGGTGGAAAATCTGGCAGAGAGGGAACTGACGACTCCGGAAGGGGCGGGATTTGATATCAGGTTGGGTGAAATCCACAAGCTCGACGGCGGAAAAGCCTTCCTCGGAGTCACGCACCGCGAAACTCCAAAAATAAAAACTGTTGCCAAATTTAATCCGAAAAAAACCACTTCATATAAAATCAAACCTGGTGAATTCTGTCTGATGTCATCGATGGAAACTTTTAACATCCCTTTGGATATTACAGTTAATTTCAAGCCGAGGACGACTACTTTCAGGAGTGGGTTGATAATCCGGACGGGTAATGTCGCTCCCGGATACAAGGGGAAAGTTACATTTGCCGCAAAAAATGAGGGAAATATTCCAATAACCATGGAGCTTGGCTGCCGCTTTGCCCACGCCCAGTTTGAGTGGGTTGACGGCGGAGGGAGCCAATATAAAGGCCAGTGGCAGGGAGGCAGAGTGACGACGAAGAAGAGAGAAAAGCAAATTTAATTTTCAGTTTTCAATTTTCAATTTTCATTGAATTTTCAATGCTTCAAATTAAAACATTTGTTCAGGCGGAGGCTTATTTAAATCTTCATATCCGCCGGGGGTCAGTGCAGATATTCCAGGGGGAGTTTGGATTGGAAAGGGAGCGTTATTTCTTAGGACTTTTGGGTTCGCCGCAAAACCAATTAAAAGTCACCCATATTGCTGGAACAGCTGGAAAAGGCTCAACTTGTTATCTCATAAGCACTCTTTTGTCGGCCCATGGATTTAAAACTGGACTTCATCTATCTCCACATCTCACGGACGTGAGAGAAAGATTCCAGATAAATAATAAAATCATCAGCAAAAAAGAGTTCATTTTTTATCTTAATAAAATTATTCCTTTCATTGAAGAAGTAAAGAAATCAAAGTACGGGGATTTGAGTTACTTTGAACTTTTGGCTGGTTTGGCTTTTCATATCTTTAAAGAAAAAAAAGTCGATTATGCCATAGTCGAAACAGGTTTAGGCGGATGGTATGATGCGACAAATATTGTCGATAGAATAGATAAAGTTGCAGTTTTGACAAAGATAGGATTTGACCATATGGAGATTTTGGGCAGCACATTAGGGAAAATTGCTTTTCAAAAAGCCATGATTATCAACGAAAACAGCCAGTCGATTTCCATTGACCAGTCGGATGAAGCAAAGAAAGTAATTACCAAAGTTGCTAAAGAGAAACACGCGGAAATGAATTTTGTTGATAAGCAAGAAATAAAACTTGCTCTGATTGGTGAATACCAAAAAGAAAACGCTAGCCTGGCATTAAAAACAGTCGAATTATTAGCCAAAAGAGACCATTTCAAATTAAGCAAAAAAAAGGTCGGCGACGTTTTTAAAAAGGCCCATTTTATCGGACGGTTTGACGTCAAAAAAATTAATGGTAAAACCGTTGTTTTGGACGGCGCCCACAATCAGCCAAAGATGAAAGCTTTTACAGGAGCTCTAAAAATCCAATATCCGAAGAAAAAGTTCCATTTTTTGATTGCCTTTAAGAAAGGCAAAGACTATTCGCAAATGCTTAAATATATTGTTCCTTTAGCCTCAAAAATCACTATTACCAGCTTTTTTAGTGACAATCAGGACTTGATCCATCTTTCAGAAAGACCAAACACCATTGTTTCGAATTTAAACAAAATGGACTTCAAAAATTACCAGATTTTTAATCAACCGAAAGATGCCTTTGAGTCGGTTTTAAAAAAATCTCAAACGATTATAGTTATTACGGGGTCGTTGTATTTGCTGGGAGAAATTTATAAAATAATGTGAAAATGAAAAACCATCCTGAATACCAATATTTAGATTTAATGAATGATATCTTAAAGAACGGCGTCCGTAAGGTAGACCGGGGGACGACCGATGCCTCATACAGCGTCTTTGGCCGGCAGATGAGGTTTGATTTATCTCAGGGTTTTCCCCTTTTGACGACAAAAAAAGTCTACTGGAAGGGTGTTCTTCACGAGCTTTACTGGTTCTTATCCGGCCAGTCGAATATCAAGTATCTGGTCGATAACAACGTCCATATCTGGGACGATTATCCTTATAGAAGATTCAAGATTTTAGATTCAAGATCCAAGATATCTAAGGAAGAGTTTATAGAAAAAATCCGCACGGATAAAGAATTTGCCGATAAATGGGGAAATCTTCCAAGAATCTACGGAGAACTTTGGCGGAAGTGGCCCACAAGCAAAAAGGGAAAAACTATTGATCAGTTAAAATGGGCGATTAACGAAATAATTGAGGATCCGGCCTGCCATAATGCTATTGTCACTTCCTGGAATCCGGAATATCTTTACACAATGGCTGATTATAAAGACACTTCCCATTTCCCGATTTGTCACAACATGTATCAGCTGAATGTTAATAATGGGAAACTTTCCCTCCAACTCTATCAGAGAAGCGCCGATATTTTTTTGGGAGTGCCTTTTAACATCGCGAGCTATGCTTTACTGGCCTTAATCATCGCAAAAATTGCCGGTTACAAGTCAGGCGACTTCATCCATACTTTCGGAGACGTCCATATCTATGAAATCCACCTTGATCAGGTAAAAGAACAGCTGAAAAGAAAACCGCTGTCTTTGCCGAAAGTCAGCTTCAGCCACAATTTTGAAACAATTGAAGGCTTTAGACCGGAATATGTAACCTTGGAAAATTATCAATCCCATCCTCCGATCAAAGCCGCCTTGAGCGTCACCGGAGGATATTTTGGTAAGAAAAAGAACATTTTTGATGTTAAATAAAAACATGATTTCAATAATTGCTGCAATTGGAAAAAACCGGGAGCTTGGAAAAGACAATAAACTTCTCTGGCACATATCCGAGGATATGAAAAGATTTAAAAATTTGACAACAGGGAACGTTGTTATTATGGGAAGAAAAACCTACGATTCCATCCCGGAAAAGTTCAGACCTCTTCCCAACAGGGTGAATATTGTCGTCACCCGTGACAGTAATTACCAGCAAAAAGGAGCCATAGTCTGTCATTCAATAGAAGACAGTTTGGAAAAAGCCAGAGAATTTAATAAGGAAATATTTATTATCGGCGGAGCCAGCATCTATGAACAGGGAATAAAATTCGCTGATAAACTTTATCTTACTCTAGTGGATAAAGAATACTCTGATGCCGATGCTTTTTTCCCGGACTATTCAGAGTTCAAAAAAGTAATTTCAGAAGAAAACCATTCTTCAGGAGAATTTCAATTTAAATTCATTGAAATTGAAAAGTAATCTGTGATATTCTTAGTCTAAGTATGGATAACTTTACTCCACTAAAAACTAAACCAAAAAAGGGCAAAAATAAATTGATGATTTTTTCTACATTATTTTTATTTTTGATTTCAATTTTTTCTATCGGTTATTACTTGCGGACAGATTTGATTATGTTTATTGGTAGAGCTAATCCTGCGCCACCTAACTGTGGTGATACAAGAAGTTGTAGTTGTGGTCGATCTGAACCGGGAAACCGGGCTGGAGCAAACAGACGACCTGGTGATTATAGAAACGAATGTGTATGTGGAGGACATTATTGTGTTGAAAGCGTAGATACTACAAATCGAGGTGGTGGAGATAATGGTGGAGGAACAACTACTGTAGCAAGTAATCCAACAAATACGCCGACGCCAACAAGTTCTCCCACCCCGACACCGATTGGTGCAACACCTACAGAAGCAATAACAACTCCGACAGAAGTGCCGACTGCAGTTCCTACAGAAGTACCTACAGAAGCGCCAACAATAAAACCGACTGAAAAACCAGGCCCGACGGCAACGCCGATTCCGGTCCTTTGCGGCACCAAGGACTGTGACGACAAGACTAATCCGTGTCGTTCAGGATATATCTGCGTCCAGGCGCACGATGGAAGTAATTACTGCACTTCAGCGGATTTTGCCAATGCCTGTAAAGCTAATCCATCATATAACAGCTGCTGCACAGCGCCGGGCGCGCCAACGGCGACACCGACAGGTGTCACAGCTACACCAGCCGCACCAGTGTCGGGAAGAGCAGCGTGGTGGATGTTTACGATTCCATCGTTTATAATATTGGGGAGTTTGCTTTTATAAATTTTCTAAAATACTATTATGGCAAAAGCCAAAACAGACGGAGCTGATGTAAAAGGAGCTTTGTCTAGTCTCGAGTCGACTCTAAAAGTTTATCTGGTGGAAAAAGCGCCTGCTTTACCCACTCAATGGCGGGAGCTTTTGGTCAAATTTGCTCCTTATTTGGCTATCATCGGCGTTGTCGTCGGGGTTCCGGGTGTCTTAGCCCTTTTTGGTCTTGGAGCTCTTGTTGTTCCTTTTGGAACTATTGGCGGCATTGTTACCGGTAAGCCATTTTTGGGAGTAGGATATTTATTTAATGTCGTCTTTTTAGCGCTGATGGTTTTACTTGAAGCGCTGTCAATCCCAGGACTTTTTGGCCGCAAGAGAGCCGGTTGGAATTTTATGTTTTGGGGAACTTTATTGGGAGCGGTGCAAAATGTCGTCAGTTTTAATATTGGCGGATTGATAATCGGAACTTTACTGTCTCTTTATTTCCTGTTCCAGGTAAAAGAGTACTATAAGTAAGATGGATTTGAATCAATACGATTATTTTTTGCCGGAAGAAAATCTGGCTTTGAGTCCGGCTGTTCCTCGTGATTCTTCCAAGCTTTTTGTCTATAAAACAAAGACAGATGAGATTATTTTGGATCATTTTTATAACCTGGATAAATATCTGCCTAAAAATTCTTTTCTGGTTTTGAATAACACTAAAGTATTACCTGCCCGGGTGACTATGAAAAAAGAGACAGGGGGGAAAGTCATCGTATTATTTTTGGTTAACGAATTAACTAGTTCGGGGATTGTTAAGGTGATGGCTGATAGAAAAATAAACGTCGGTAATTTTCTTTACTTCAATAAAAAAGAATTTCTACAGGTAGTTGGTCAAAAAGAACACATTTTTGAACTCAAATATCTATTTTCCAAAGAAAAACTATTCAACCTTCTCAAAAAATATGGAACAATGCCTATTCCTCTTTATTTAAAAAAATCCCCCCTGAAACGAGACGAACTGATGGAAAAATACCAGACGGTTTTCGCCAAAAAGGAAGGATCGTCGGCTGCCCCAACAGCATCTTTGCACTTCACAGACAGGGTTTTTGACAGATTAGACAGAAAAAGAATTAATAGATGTTTTGTCACTCTTCATGTCGGCCTTGGGACATTCGCACCATTGACAGACGAGAATTTAAAAACAAAAAAACTCCATGAAGAATATTTTGAAGTCAGTAAAAAAGCGCTAGAAGATATTAAAAGAATGAAAGCATTAGGAAAAAAGCTGATAGCTGCCGGGACAACTGTAACGCGAACGTTGGAAACGTTCGCGAATTTAGAAGTTAAAAGCAAAAAGTTAAAAGTTTTTGGGAAAACTGATTTGTTTATCTTTCCTCCTTATGATTTTAAAATGGTTGATATTTTGATTACCAACTTTCATCTGCCAAAGTCGTCTTTAATGATGTTGGTGGAGTCATTTTTGCAACATAAACATTCGAAAAAATCGCTAGTGCAACTATATAATATAGCTATTAAAAATGATTTCCGCTTTTATTCGTTCGGCGACGCCATGGTAATTTTATGAATAATTTTTTTAAAGTTCTCCATAAATCAAAAAAGTCAAAAGCCAGAATAGGAGAGATTAAGACAAGTCACGGGATAATTAAAACGCCTTCTTTTGTGGCGGTCGGTACAAAAGGTACAGTCAAAGCTTTGACACCGGAATTAGTTAAACAAATCGGAACTCAAGCTGCTTTTGTCAACACTTACCATCTTGTTACCCATCCGGGTGCAGAAATAATTGAAAAGGCCGGAGGGATACATAAGTATTCGAGATTGAACATGCCATTGATGAGTGATTCTGGAGGATTCCAGGTGTTTTCTCTGGCGAGGGAACAAAGGAAAGCTGATATTCGGGGTGAAGAGCAGCCTTTGGTGGTGAAAATATCTGATGACGGAGTAAAGTTCCGTTCGGCGTTTGATGGGAAACTGATTGAGTTTACACCGGAGAAGTCGATGGAGTACCAGAGGAAAATAGGGGCTGATATTAATATGGCTTTTGATGAGTGTACGTATTATCCGGCGACGCATGAGTACGCGGAAAAGGCAATGGAAAGAACGCATGAATGGTTAACACAGTGTATTAAGTTTAAAGAAGACTCGTCTTCATTAAAACAATATCTATATGGAGTCATTCAAGGTGCAACTTATAAGGATCTAAGAAAAAAATCCGCCGAGTTTGTCGTCAGCCAAAACACTCCAGGGGTGGCGATTGGCGGAGTGTCTGTAGGTGAGAGCAAAAAAGAGATGCGCGATCAGGTGAAATGGGTGGCTGATTATCTGCCAAAAGACCGCCCGGTTCATTTATTAGGGGTTGGACAGGTGGATGATATTATTGATTTGGTTAAATACGGCATTGATACTTTTGACTGTGTCGAGCCGACAAGATTGGCTAGGATGGGAGTGATTTATCAAGTTCGGGGTGAAATAGATATTACTAAAAATATATATAAGAATAATCTGGAAAAAGTCGACGTCGATTGTAATTGCTACGTCTGTACTTATTTTACAAAGTCTTATCTCCACCATTTATTCAAGCAGAGAGAAATCCTCGGTTATACACTGGCAACTTACCACAATCTTTGGACAATGGAAAAGCTGTTCGAGCGGCTGCGGGATTTAATAAGCAAGGATCTTGTATAAAAAACCACAAACAGAGCCTCAAATGGTCATTTTTTATGGTATAATATGTCTTTAGAAGTCTTTGTTATTATATGACTCAATTAAGAAGAATAGAACAAGGGCAACCGTCTCCAGAATTAAGAATCACTCCTCAGAGTCTACTTAGATATAACCAAACAGAAAAAGCTATCCACAACCGCCAGGAATGGAGAAGAACTAAGGAAGCCAGAGACGGCCAGATGACTTTATATATTGTCTGCGGTGATGCCAGAATCGTTACCGCAGAAATATTTGATGGCCCAAAAATAGTTTCCATCGCTTCAATTGCTAGTTCTGGCGACTTGGAGCATTTTAAGCATTTACTGCGCCACGACTATGTAGGTCAGATCGTTGTTGTCGGCCATTTTGACCATGAAAAAATCAACGAAACGGGCCATATGGCAGGATGCGGAGGAATAGACAATAGCAAAAAACTAAAAAAAGGAGAAGTGAAAATAGAAAATGAAGAATTGGAAAGTTTTCTTGAACAGAGAGTCTCGCCAGGTTTTTTTTCCAGTGTCAAAAAGACTGTTGAAGAAGCTGGTATGTTATCAGGAGGAAAGCCTGTTTTGGGAGTATTGGTTGACCATCTCACCTACGGCGCTTTTCCAATAATGGAGTTGATTGGGAGCAGACTGATGAAATATCCTGAAGGTTATTTAAAAGCGTTTCAAAAAGGGCAGATAACCAATATTCAAGACCTATTAACTTTAGACAGCGGCGTGTTTCCTGAGTTAAAAATAACAGATCTCGACCCAGTTTTTCGGAAGATAATTAAAAAAAACAGGGAAAAGGCCAGAAAAAGAATAGAAAAAGACCCGGATTTTATGAAAAGACAGAAGGTCCAAAATCCATCAACAGTCGCCATCTCAACCTGCCCGATGCCGATGGCTTTGAGATATCCTGAACCTTTTGGTGTACCAAATAAAGTTTTTGTCATCCGCCAACCATTTATAAAAAGAGATGAATTAAAAAGTTTAAGCTTCGAAGATGTAGATTTTAAGTCAGTTGTCGGCCAACTTTATTTTCCTTTATCAAACGCCCTAAAAAACGATCCTAAAAAAGGTTTTACAGACACAAGAGACCTTTTAATAGAAACCCCTAACTTGGAACTGTCTGCTCAAATCGCTAATAGGTTAAAAACAATCCAATTCGTTAAAGACTGGATTGCCCAAAGAGGAGGAAAAATAATTATCGCCGAAGTAAAAGAAGACGAAACAACCCGAGCTCAATTTTTTTCCGAGGATTAAAAAACTTTATACGCTTTATTAAAAATCTCGAAGTCCACTTCTTTCTTTCCTTCCAGCTGGACACGAACAATTTTCAATTTCCCATTTTCAATTTTCATTTCTGTAATTTTCAGCCGTTTGTTATTTGGCAGTAAAGTCCATATGCCGGGCCAGGGATACAAGCCTCGAAAATAGTCGTAGATAATCTTCGGGGAATTTCCAATTTTCGATTTCCAATTTTCCAACAATTTATATTTATATAAATAATCAAACAAAAGCTTTGGAATTTCAAATTCTTCTAAAGACTTTCCTGCTAAAGCTTTTATTAAAGTCAGAAGAGGGATAAAGCCGTCTTCTTTTGTTGGAAACCTTCCATAAGTCGCCTGGCTGTGGTTTTGAGGCGTCAGTTTGATTTTATTTCTGACGAGATCTCTTATTTTTTTGACGGAAAACTCATAAGAAAGTTCTCCGAGCCGTTTTGCCAATTCGTCTCTTTTCTCTTGAGGGCTAATCTTGACTTCCAGTTGTCCGACTAAATATCCGTGGTCGATTTTTTCGTCGGTTTGAACAAGAGAAACAGCTGTTTTTTCATCTCCGAGAACCAGTGAGTAGGCGGCGGGAGCCGGACCTTTTAATTTGGGTAAGGCGGAGAAATGGATGTTCCAGAAGCCGTGTTTAGGCACAGAGAGGATGTTTTTGGGAATGATTTGTCCGTAAAAGTATATTAAGGCCAGATCACAGTTTTTAATTTTCAATTTTAAATTTTCATTCAAATCTAAATTTTTAATATCTAAAATTTCTAAGCCATATTTTTTTGCGACCGTTTTAACAGGCGTTGGAGTGAGAATTTGCTCGCGACCGACTTTTTGATCGGGCTGGGTAATAACCAGTTTTATTTCTGCAGTTTCCTGGATTGATTTATCTGTAAGAAATTTCTCCAAAAATTCCGCGGAGAATTGAGGCGAGCCGAAATAGGCAATAGTCAATTTTTTCATTATTTTATTTTAAATAAAACCGCCGGAGCAGTGGCGTCTTCTTTTATTTCCAGATTCGCAGGATACGTAAATTTCAGCCCCCATTTTTTGCTTTTGAAGTCTTTGTATTGGATAGGCGGAGTCGGGGAAGGCGAACGAGTTGGCGTTATCGATAACATAAAGTCAACTGCTTTATTGTTTTTTTCCACTCTTTGCCCATAGCGGAAGCCCAGGACAAAAGCCAAGACTAAGATAAGAAAAAAAATAAACAAAAAGGGCTTGCTCATAGTTAAAAGTATAACAAATTGAATTGACTTTAATTATAAAGTTAACTATAAATTTAATATGAAGAAGTTTTTCTTTCTGTTTTTTTTATATCTTTTTATTTTTTCCGCTTTTTCTTATGCTCAAACGACCCCAGCAAATACATCAACTGATTTGAAACCTCCATATGTAATGGAATGTGTTACTGTCAACGGCAAAGACGGAGGTTGGCCGCCTAAGGTTGATACAGTGACTTTTTCTGGTACTTGTAGCTCTGATAGCCCGTGTGATATAGGAATTTGTTTAGGTGATAATTGTACTGTCTATAATGCTGAAAAAGATACCAGATATTTCGGCAAACCAGGAACAGGACTCCCAAACGTTACGGTTAGCGGCGGAGGCGATCCGCACAAACTGCCGCCAGGTCAATTCACAGATATTCAAGGTTCAATTTCTAATCCCTCAGACCATGTTTGGTATTCAATTTATGCCATTCACGAACCCTTAGCTTTAAGCTTGGGCGGAGAAGGTAAGGATCCGTCTCAACAGTTAGGCAAAAATGAGTTCCAATTGGCTGGATCGATGGGAAAATGTCTGTCTGTCTATTGGGATCCTTATGGCCGTGTTTTTGACTCTCAATCGCTTGAACCTTTGGGAATGAATGAAGCCAGAGTGACGCTACTTGATGAAGCAGGTCAGATTGTTAACACTCCATCAAACAATACCCCGATTGATGATTTAGGAAAATATAATATTTTTCTTCAAACTGACGGAAAATACAAACTCAAGGTAGACTCGATGGTGAACCATGATTTTATTCCAGTCGCTCCAAATTCCCGATATTCAGAACTTTATGAAAAAATCTATGTTTCCGGCGACCCGGCATTTGCCGAAAGTAAAAGCAACCCGCAGCGGTACGACATTCCGGTTAAACCAAGATCAACTCCTTATCATAGAGATCCGGTAACTATTTCCAAAAATCAAGACATAGTTTGGAATTTGGGCCAGGAATACGCAAAGATTGAGCTAAGAGTATCTCATCCGATGACAAGAGTAATCACAAACATCAATAGCAGTTGGACCTGTGATCAGACAAACTCAGTTTATACAGACAAAGAAGGATTTTGCACAATAATGGTAAAAGCATCAGAGATACCCCAAGAAGGGATTGATATCAATTACGCTCTTGATAGTAAATATTATCCGCTGGCGACTAATTTAATAAACAGACTTTTTGATAAAATAATCTCTCTCTTTGTAAAAAATGTCAGTGCTCAACAAAAAATTAGAATTGATGATACTTCTGTCGCTAATAGCGTGCATTTTGATCCAATATTGCGTTATATTGAGGGTCTTGCTTATGACGCCAATAAAGAACCAATCGCCAAAGCAAAAATAAATGTAAGATTGATTAATAAATCAATTTTCTACTCGACTGTGGCTGACGATCGGGGATATTTTGTCATATACAAAAACAGCCTTCCGCCTCTAGAATTTTATCTAGAATATGTTGATCCAAAAACCTCCCAAATCATTAAAAAAACAACTTCAGAGTTCGTCAGTGATAATCAGTCGTTTCTAAAAACAGAAAAAATAAATTTGATGGCGGCGACAAAATTTAACCAACCGGTTGTCGACCCAAAAACAGGAAAGCTGAATGAAATCGTAAAACCACCCGTTTCCACTATTGCAGCTTCTCCCATTAACGGCGCAAACGGCGGCAAGGCTACGTTAGCAATCATAGTTTTTGTTTTAATCGTGTTAGTTTTGGTTGCTTTAGGAGTAATCGTCTATATAAAACAGAATAAATCTTTTACTTGACAAAAGCATTTTACCTTTATATACTTCTTTGTAGATCCTCCTAATGGGGAGAGCAGATTTAAAACTTTTTCTCTACGCAATTTTAAACTTGGGTAAACTCGATGTTTACATCGGGCAATAAGATGACTTTCCTGTCCCGCTTTGCGGCACGGGAGGCATTCACCCCAACTCGCTTGAGGGAAAAAGCGAAACTAACCCCGTCTCGGAGGATCCTCTATTACTTCATGGAAGTTACTTTCGAGAATTAATAAGGTGTTTTTCTAATTAATAATTTTTTATTTTTATGGTATTGTCAAAAAAAACCAAGACGGAAGAAGATAAACCGCTTGATGTTTCCTCTCTGATTGAAAAAGTTGAGGAAAAGCCGATTATTCCAGCCAAAGAATCGCCGATTGTTAAACCGGCACCGGCAGCTCCTACGAGAATGAGTAGGGAAATTCCCCTAGAGGAAAGGTTGAAAGAAGACCTGAAGATCAGTTATGAAGCTAAAGGTGTACTGGATATAACATTCGGTGGTTATGGATTTTTACGCAAAAATTATGTCTTATCTCCTGACGCTGACATCTATGTTTCGACATCCCAGATCAGGCGATTTTGGCTGCGCCGGGGCGATGAAGTTGAAGGCCTGGCCCGGCCTCCAAAAGAAGGTGAAAGATTCCATTCTCTTCTTTTAATAAAAAAGATAAACGGCGTTGAGATGACAGAAGAAGAAAGCGCCAAACGGAAAAATTTTGACCAGCTGACTTCTCTTCACCCAAACAAGCAGATCAAACTGGAAACAGATAAGGACGTTCTTTCGACAAGAATTATTGATCTGGCGTCGCCTATAGGTTTTGGCCAGAGGGCATTGATTGTTTCCCAGCCAAAAGCCGGCAAGACGACCTTTTTGAAAGAAATCGCCCAGGGCATCTCAGAAAATTACAAAGACGCCTATTTAATGGCAATTTTAATCGGGGAGCGGCCCGAGGAAGTCACCGAAATAAAAAGATTTATTCATGGTGAAGTAGCGGCTTCGAATTTTGACGAATCACCTCGACAGCAGATAAAAGTCGCCAATCTGGCGCTTGACAGGGCAAAAAGATTAGTAGAAATGGGTAAGGATGTCATCATTCTTTTGGATTCAGTTACCAGGCTGGCAAGAGCCCTCAACCTGTCAGTGACAGGGACAGGAAGAAGTCTGTCCGGTGGTTTTGACCCGTCCGCCCTTTATCCTGCTAAGAAATTTTTAGGGGCGGCAAGAAACTGCGAAGAAGGTGGCAGCTTAACTATTATCGGGACCGCCCTGGTCGGTACTGAATCAAGGATGGATGACCTGATTTATGAAGAACTTAAAGGCACCGGCAACATGGAAATCCACCTTGACCGGAACCTCGCCGACAAGAGGATCTATCCGGCCATCGATGTGGAAAAATCAGGCACCCGCCATGAAGAACTGCTTTATGACAAAGAAATCCTCAATAAAGTAGGCACTTTGCGCAGAATGCTGGGCTTGCTCAACGGAGAAGAAAGACTGACGGCCTTGATTGAGAAGTTGTCGAAAACAAAAGACAATAAGGCATTTTTGGAATCTTTGAGCAAAGGGGTTTGACATTGAAATTAAATGAAAACCTTTATCTACTTTATTATTGCGGTTTTTTTGATCGGTTCAGCCTATTTTTTTTTGCCGAAAAAGAACGTCATTCGGATTATTCCTCTAATCAGCCTTCCCGACGTCTCTATGGTAAATAAAGAAGACAATAGTCAGCCTTTAAGCGTCATACCCGAGCTGGAAAAAGCCGACAAGAAAGTTATTTTGGTTAGCATAGATACTTTAAGAGCTCAAAGCTTAGGAGCCTACGGATATGACAGGAATACTAGTGAGAATATCGATAGTTTTGCCAAAGATAAGGACGCGACGGTTTTTGCAAATGCTTATACACCAATACCGGAAACAGTTCCCGCCCATGTCGCTATGTTCACTGGTTTGTATCCGAATAAGTCCGGATACCGGACTAACGCCAATAAAAAAAAAGAAACTTTGCCGACTATTATTAAGATCTTTGCCGACAATGGTTATTCAACCGCTGGTTTTTACAGCTCGACAATATTCAGTTTGAATGACAATCTAGACTTTGGCTTCCAGACTTTTGACCCGCCGATTACATATAACTGGTCTGACAGGGCGGAAATAAGCGCGGCCGAGACTAACGACAAAGTATTTAAATGGCTGGACAGCCATTTTCAAGATGATTTTTTCCTTTGGGTCCACTATTATGAACCCCACAATCCTTACACCCCTTTTTGCACCAAAGATCTTTATAGCAAAGGCCTGGAACCGTCCAATAGAGAATATTTGGATGGGGCGATTAAGATATCAGACAGAAGACTTTGGGAAAATATCACCAACAACGATGACAGCTATCTTTTGGCCAAATACGATGAGGAAATATACTGCTATGATAAGGAGTTCAACAGGTTTATCGACAAATTGAAGTCCCTTAATATATATAAGGACGCGACGATTATCGTCGTTGGCGACCACGGCGAGAACTTCGACCATAAATCATTGTTTCACGGAACAAACTTATACCGATCAGCTGTAAGAGTTCCCTTTATTATCAAGAGTCCGCTTATCAAAATTAACGATAACCAGGACAATGTTTCTCTCGTCGACATATTCCCGACGCTTTTGAGCTACTTCCGGCTGAAGAATAATGTCAATTTGGAGAATTTAGACGGGATAAGCCTGGAAAGGTTGCAGAGGAATAAAAATAGAGTTTTAAATATGGAGACTCCCTTGCCTATATCATTGACTGATAGTTTGACCACAGATAAACTTACTTATGCAGTTTTGTATAAAAATTTTAAATTTATTAGAACGACACAAGGCCTTGAACTCTATAAAATAGATACTGATATCAAAGAAGAAAACAACTTGATTAATAAAAATACCAAACAGTCAGAACAAGTAATAAAGCTAAATAGCCTTCTGAAAAAATACGCCTCCTCATTTAATAATTGACATTTTATTCCCTATACTCTATACTCCTATATAGTATGTTAGACGCAGACTTATCCAAAAGGATCAACCGTTTGATTGGCCAGCTGAAGGGGATAGAGAAGATGGTTGAGCAGAAAAGAGAGTGCCACGAGGTTTTACAGCAGATATCGGCTGTAAAAAAGGCGATTGATGGTTTATCCAAGGAAATTGTCGTTTCCGACATCTGCCGTTTGATTCCTGACGCCGATACAAAAAGGGTCAGCCAGATGGTGGAAAGAGCGATTAACCTATGAATGTTGAAAATGTAATCATCATCGGTGGTGGCCCGGCCGGTTTGGCCGCGGCAATTTATAACGCCAGGGCCGGCTTAAAACCCCTGGTTATTGCTGGTTCGCCGCCTGGCGGTCAGCTGACTTTGACTTCGGAAGTAGAAAACTATCCCGGCTATGAATCTATTTTGGGCCCGGAACTAATTATGAAAATGCGCAAGCACGCCGAAAAGTTTGGCGTCAGATTCATAGACAAGAATGTGATTAAGATAGACACCAATCTGTCTAATGGGACTCATAAGACTTATTGGACAGATGGGAATTCTGAATCTCGCGCCATCATCATTACGACCGGCGCCAAAGCGCTCTGGCTTAACTTGCCTTCGGAACAGCGCCTACGGGGAAAAGGCGTCTCTGCCTGTGCTACCTGTGACGGTTTTTTCTTTAAAGAAAAAATTGTTGCCGTTATCGGCGGCGGCGACACAGCTATGGAAGAAGCATTAACCTTGATAAAATTCGCCAAAAAAGTATATATTATTCACCGACGTGACAGTTTTCGCGCATCAAAGATTATGCAGGAAAGAGTCCTAAAAAATCCGAAGATTGAAGTAATCTGGAACAGTGCGGTAGAAGAAATCCTTGGCAGTCTTAAAGTAGAAGGATTAAAAATCACTGGTCGGCAATTAAAGGTCGATGGCGTCTTTATCGCCATCGGTCATAAACCCGACACTGAGGTATTTAACGGTAAAGTAGAGATGGATAAGAAGGGCTACATTTTAACCACAGATAGGGTAGCGTTGGAAAATTTAAACATTGGAAATTCAATGAAAATTGAAAATTTAAAATTGAAAATTCCGAAATTTGATTTAAATTACGCATCGCAAACTTCGGTTAAAGGTGTTTTTGCCGCCGGAGACTGTGTTGACTATATCTATAAGCAGGCAGCCACGGCTGTCGGAATGGGAGTGGCAGCGGCATTGGAAGTTGAAAAGTATTTATCAATTTGAAAAAGGTTCGGTACCGAAATTTTTATGCTTAGTGGGAGCCCTCCGTCTTCGACGGAATCCCAAGGCGCAAAAAATTTAGTACTCTTACCTTTTTATTAATAATTTATAATTTTTTCTAAAAAATATGGATAATTCTCCAGGAAAAAAGATGCTTGAATCGGCACAAGCTTTGATTCGAAAAACCGCCGAAAAAATGAAGTTGGATGAAGAGATGATAAAACAGGTGATTGAACCCGAGTTCGCCCACGAGTTCGCCCTGACAATTGCCATGGACAATGGCAAGAAAAAAGTCTTCAAGGGTTGGAGGATTCAGCATAATAGTGCGTTAGGACCTTATAAAGGAGGCATCCGATTTCACCCCGAGACTGT
>JAHFKS010000024.1 GCA_023245215.1 Candidatus Microgenomates bacterium
AGTAATCTCTTGACAAAAGATTTTAATTCTAATATTCTGAATGTTAATTAGCAATTTTTAAAAATATGCCTAAAAGAAAAGTTTCTTCGGTAAAAAGGGCCTCGGCCAAAATGAGCCCGGTGATGCAGTTCGCGGTCGTCTTCATCATTGTTGCCGCGATTGCTTTGGCTTATTACGTTGGCATGATGCGCTAAATTATTGAAGCTTGCGTCGCCGTTGTTTTTTTTGTACTATGAATTTTATATGGATTCTTTTGATCCAGGATCCTATAAATCCTTATTTATAAAAAACGCAGTAAGTTATTTAGACCGTCTAGAAACTCTTCTAAAGGCGGGTGAAAAAGACTTGATTGAAATCCGCAGGCTTTTCCACAACGTTAAAGGTCAAAGTTTATTTATGGGTTATCAATCTATTGGGGATCTTTGTCTAAAAGGAGAAAAGATTGCCGCCGACAGGTTAAAAAATAATTCCTTACTTCAGGTGAACGAAAATACTGAACTATTAAAAATTGTCGAGTTAGCTTTATCCGAACTCAAAAAGATATGAAAATACTCGTAGCCGACGACGACAGTTTTTTCCGTAATTTTTATTCGACCAAGCTAAAAGAAAATGCCCATATAGTTGAAGTTGCTTCTGATGGCGTTGAAACGCTTGAAAAAATAAAAACCTTCCAGCCGGATATTTTATTACTGGATATCATCATGCCAAATAAAGACGGTTTTTCTGTACTAACAGAGCTAAAGAAAGATCCTCTTACTGCTTCTATTCCAGTTCTTATTTTTTCAACACTAGGCCAGGAGCAGGACGTTGAAAAAGCCAAGAGCCTTGGGGCGAACGGTTATATTAATAAAAGTTATTTTGATTTCCCAAAGATGTTAGAAAAAATTGTAGAAATAGTCAAAAAATAACCATGTTGATTACCGACGACGAACTGAAAAAGTTAATCTTAAGGACCAATCTTACCGATAAAGATGGAATGGGCCAGATCGAAGAGTATATTAAAAACAGCGGCAGCAATCTTTATGAAGCATTGATAGAAAAAAATATTGCTACTGACGAAAAATTGGGCATATTGGTTTCCGATTATTTAAAGCTTCCTTTTGTCGTTTTGGCTAAGATTTCAATCCCGGAAGACGTCTATCGGATTGTTCCGGAAAGATTGGCGCGAAAACAAAAAGTCGTCTGTTTCGGTATGGACGAAAAAGGCCTCAAACTGGCGATGACCAATCCGAAAAATCAACCGGTTATCGACGCCATTTCCCGGAAAACCAACAAAAAAGTTTCTACTTATCTGGCAACGGAAAGAGACATCGTCGGCACCTTTCATATATATCAAAAAGATTTACAAACCACTTTTAACAGGCTGATTGAAGAGTCAACCTCACAGCCTTTAAAAGATATTCCGATTATCAGGATTGTAGACTTGATCATATCTTATGCTAATCAGGATAAAGCTTCCGATATTCATCTCGAACCCCAGGAAAAAGATACTGTAGTGCGCTACCGTATCGACGGAATGCTCCACGATATCTTTCATCTGCCGATCAATCTGCACGACAGAATAATAACGAGAATAAAAGTTTTATCACGCTTAAGAACAGATGAGCATCTGGCAGCTCAGGACGGCAAAATGCGCTTTAATACGGAAGAGGAAACAATTGACATCAGAGTTTCCATACTGCCCATAGTTGATGGTGAAAAAGCCGTTTTAAGGTTGTTGTCTACTCATGCGAGGCAGTTTTCTTTGTCTGATTTAGGAATGAGCGACGAAGACCTAAATAAACTTGCCCGGGCCATGAAAAAGTCTTACGGAATGATTTTATCAACTGGTCCAACAGGCAGCGGCAAATCAACCACGATTTATTCAATCCTCAAACTTATCAACCGGCGCGAAAAAAACATCACGACGATTGAAGATCCTGTTGAATACCGGATAAAAGGCGTCAATCAGATTAATGTCAATCCTAAGACAAGTTTGACTTTTGCCAGCGGTCTGCGTTCCATTCTTCGTCAGGATCCAAATATTATATTTGTCGGCGAAATCCGCGACATGGAAACCGCGGGAATAGCAGTTAATGCTGCGCTGACAGGTCACTTAGTCGTTTCAACCCTTCATACCAACGACGCGGCCACGGCCCTACCCCGTTTAATTGATATGAAAGTTGAACCTTTTTTGGTCGCTTCCACAATCAATATAATTGTTGCCCAGAGGTTGGTGAGAAAGATCTGCGAAATGTGTAAGACATCGACCGATACTACCTTGGAAGAACTTTACAACGACTTTCCCAAAGGAGTATTAGAGAAACATTTTGGCAGTGAAAAAAAGTTTCAGATTTATTCGGGCCCCGGCTGCAAAATTTGCCACATGACTGGTTTTTCTGGGAGGATAGGTGTTTTTGAAATGTTAGTCGTGAGCAAGGAAATAAAAAGACTGATTACAGAAAAGGCAGACGCCGATGAAATCGTTAAGCAAGCTATAAAAGAAGGCATGTCTACGATGCTCGACGACGGTATTGAAAAAGTAAAAAAAGGTTTGACGACGATAGAAGAAGTGTTAAGAGTTACCAAAGTGGAAACGACATGAATACGAAAAATATTTCCATGACAACAGACGAAAAAATTTCTTTATTTATGAGTCTATCAACGATGCTCGCGGCCGGTATCACTATTATTGAAGCGATCGATTCCCTTCTTGAAGACAGCAAAGGCAACCAAAAAAAAATTCTGACAATTCTGAAAGACGATCTGTCTGCCGGAAAGAGAATCAATGTTTCCTTTGCCAAATTTCCCCACGTCTTTGATAATGTAACTATTTCGATAATTAAAGCGGCCGAAGAAGCCGGAACCCTTGATACGACCTTAAGGCAAATAAAAGAAAATATTCAACGGGAAGCCGAATTCAGCAGTTCTGTCAGAGGTGCGTTAATGTACCCGCTTTTTATTGTTGTCCTTTTTGTCGGTGTCTTTTTGATGATTTTGCTTTTTGTCATACCAAGAATATCACAGGTTTTTTTGAGTTTGAAGATGACTCTTCCGTTGCCCACGAAAATTCTTATTTATATGTCTGATGTGATGACAAAACAAACAGCGCCTTTTTTATTAATAACAAGCATTTTATTAGTTTTGGCAGGTTTGGTTTACACGACACAAAAAAAAAGATTGCTTGGATTTATCTACTCTTTACCGGGAATTTCCCAAGTGGTAATTCAAATAGATTTGGTAAGGTTTACACGAAGCCTGGCGATGCTTTATTCTTCCGGAATAACCATCACTTCCGCCCTCGAGCTTTGTGAGGGTCTTGTGATGAACAACCAGGTAGCCAAGATGATTAATCAGGGAAAAATGGTTATATTCACAGGAAAAAAACTTTCTGACGCGTTAAAGATTCACAGGAAAATTATTCCCAGCATTATGATAAAGATAATTGAAAGTGGAGAAAAAAGCGGATCACTGGAAGAGTCTTTAAAAGAAGTTTCTGCATATCTTGATTATCAAGTTACCAGGACACTGAAAACATTGACTACTTTAATTGAACCAGTAATGCTAGTTGTCGTCGGCGGAATGGTCGGTGGTATGATGTTATCAATTATTGCTCCTATTTACGGCCTGATTAGTCAAGTAGGAGGGGGATAAAAGATAACAATGAAAAACAATAAGGGTTTGACGCCGATTGAAGTTTTATTGGTTTTGAGTATTATCGCAGTGTTATATTCTATTAGTTTTCTTCAGACCACCAAGTCTAGAAATAAGGTTGTTCTTGACAGCTCGCTTTCTTTATTGATTAATGATATTAAAAGCCAGCAAAGTCAGGCGATGGACGGCTATAAATTAGGTGGAGATGTAAACAATTATTACGGCGTTTACTTTGAATCAAACCGTTATATTTTATTTCACTCTTCAACCTATCAAAGCGGTTTAAGTACAAATTTAGCGGTAAATTTGGATAACGGAATTAGTTTTAGCCAAATTAGCCTGCCAAATAACCAATTGGTATTTGCTTCTTCGAGCGGTGAAATACAAAGTTTCGACCCGGGAAGGAATTCAATTGTCTTCTCGACAAATGTCGGCGACCAGAAAACAGTTTTTTTGAACAGGGAAGGAGTGATATACCAAGTATGGTAAAAAAAGCTCAGTCAATAATTGAACTGCTTTTGGTGATGGCTTTAATGGCAATTTTACTGCCGGTTCTTACTTATGGATTTATTTCATCAAGAAGCGGAAAACTTCAGCAAGAACAGCGATTAAAAGCCACCGGCTTACTAAAACAAACAGAAGAGGCTGTCCGAACAGTCAGGGAAGCCGGGTGGAATAATTTTTCCGGAAACGGAGTTTTCCACCCGGAAGTTAATGGATCAAGCTGGATATTATCATCCGGGTCAGAATCGGTTAACGGTTTCACACAACAAGTAATGATTGCCGATGTCCTTCGCGACAGCAACGGCAACATAGTTACTTCAGGCGGCAGCGTGGATCCTTCAACAAAGGCGGTGACTTTGACTATTTCCTGGACGCAGCCTTTTAACTCTTCAGTCAGTTCAACGCTATATTTCTCCCGCTTTTTGGGAAATCAATCATATGCCAATACTACTGTAGCTGACTATACGCCTGGACTTTTAAACAATACCCAGATAACAAATACCCTTGGCGGAGAAATTGCCTTGGCTAATAACAACAAAGCCAAGTGGTGTTCCCCCGCCTTGTCCAATACAACAATCGACTTACCAGACGGTCCTCCCGTGGCCGTAGCTGCTACCGCGAGCGCAACTATTGATATTCCAAATGATGTCTTTGTCGCGACGTCACCTTCAACCTCCAATTCCATAAAAATGTCTTATTTGAACGTAACTGCCAACCAGGAGACTCCGATTGCTAGTCTCGCAGGTAATTTTACCTTGGACGCCGGTCAATATAGTTCAGCCGGATTGGTGCCTGTTAATATCGGTTTGGATAATAATTTCAAGACTAATGATATTCGTTATTATCTTTCATCAAATAATAATCTTTATGCATTGATAGCCACCGACCTGCCGAATAAAGAAGTTTTAGCAGTGCAGATAAAAGCGAACGGAGTCAATACTTATCAGGATCCGACGAATAAAATTTACCAGTACAAAACCTTTTTTAATACGAGACAGTACCAGGGAGATAACCGCTCGACGCCAAATCAGGACCAGGCGCCTTTTGGCTATGGCGGAGTATCAATAACTACCTTAGGAAACAAAGGATATCTTGTTTCCGGAGGCTACTTGTATGCGTTTGACCTCTCTAATATCGACAGCAAGACTCCACAATCGGGTCTTGATATGGTCGGTTGTCGGATACAGCTGGATGGTTATGACTGCCAGCCAGGAAACGGAACCGATAGGAAATATAATGCAGGCGAGACGGGTGGCAGCTGGGGTGATACAACCGGACCAGCCCATCTTGATTGTTCAGACGGAGGAAATATTGAACTTTACGCTGATAATGATATATATCCTGTTCAAGTCGGGGCCAATACTTATATCTATGTTGCCGTTGGAGCCGGAACCAATCCGGAGTTAAATATTGCCAATGTGACAAGTGTGCCGACCGGAAGTAGCAATCCAAAGATAAATAACAGCAGCTGCGGCCGGATTTCCGGCGGCAATAACGGATGGAAGAGAGTTGGTTCTCTTGACTTTAATTCACAGTCAAACACCGAGGAAGCTGCAAATTCGGTTTTTGCAAAATCAGACGGAAGCAGAGCCTACATTTCTTCGAACGGTGGAATCGACGGAAACCATGACGGGGTTCCCGACAGCGACCAGCTCTATATTATTGACACCACAAACAAGAGCAGCCCTAAATTTTTATCGGGCACATCAGGAACCGGCGCTCAAAGCGGCTATTACTACGGTTCAGGGGCCAATGCCCAGCTTTATCCGCGGCGATCGCTCACTGTTTTAAATGGAGAACGAGCGATACTTGTCGGAAAAGATGCTATAAGTGACGGAAATAATGCCCAAGAGTACCAGGTTTTGAATATTTCTAGCGAAGCAACCCCAGCTTACTGCGGTGGCGTCGACTATGACCAGGGATTTAACGACTTGACATCTGTATCTGAACAGGACGGTGACAACTTTGTCTATATGGTTGCCAACACCCTGGAAAAACAGCTGAAGATTATTGAAGGCGGCCCGGATAGCGGTATTTACGTCTCTGAAGGCATCTACGACTCCCCGATTTTGAACACGAATAGTTCTGCGGCTTTTAATCGGATAAACGCTAACGTAAACCTACCAGCACAGACAGATCTCAAACTGCAGGTAGGAGTAGCCGATCCAGTTGCCGGTTCATGCAGCAGCGCTTCTTTTACCTACGTCGGTCCGGATCAGGCAAATCCGACTACGAGCTATTTTACAGCCTCCGCCGGAATTATCAGCGGTTCTATACCGGCAATAAATACCGGCAATTTCCATAATCCTGGCCAGTGTTTCCGTTACAGGGCTTATTTATCCACCCAGGATACTTCACAGACACCCTTGCTTAATGATTTTTCCGTCAATTATTCACCATGAAAAAATCTTTTACTTTAATTGAACTGGCTGTTTTTATGGGGCTTTTTTCCATTCTTTTATTTATATTAACCGACATTTTTGTAAATTCTTTAAAAGAAAAAAGCTATTCTGATACGGTTTCCGTTGTCAACCAAGACGGCCGGTATATTTTGAAAAAACTGGAAAACGACATAAATAATGCCAATTCAATTGATTCGCCTGTTTTAGGTCAAACGGATAACTTTTTAAGCCTTATTGTCTATGGTCAGATACAGACTTATTCTTTGAGTAACGGAACCCTTAATCTTTTTAAAGGTGGAGAAACTTTGGCTTTGAATAGTGTTTATTCTACGGTGAACAGTATTTCTTTTACCCGTCTCGGCAATGCCGGAGGGAAAAATTCCATAAGAATAATCCTGTCTTTACAAAGTAAAAAAATTGTCAACAATAAACCGGAGCTGATTAATTTAGAAACATCGGCGAGCCTAAGATGAAAAAGCAAAATAACCATTCAGGCCAGGCAATGGTGACTCTTTTAATATTTGTCTCCATTGCTATTGTCGTAATCACTGGAACAGTAATAGTAATTGTAAGCAATACTCTTTCAGCGACAGTTTCCCAGCAATCTTTACTGGTTGGCCAAGCTGCGGAAAACGGAGTTGAAAACGCCCTTCTCAGGCTTCTCCGTGACCCAACTTATGCTGGTGAAACAGTGAGCTTTAACGGCTTTCCGACAACAATAACAGTTAGCGGCAGCGCAACTGACAAAACAATAATTTCAACTGCCACCACCGTCAACATTCAGAGGAAAATAACTGCTAGGATAAATTATAATAATAATATTATGTCAGTTACTTTTTGGCAGGATAGTCAATAAATGAAAAATAATTCAAGAAAAAAAGCGGTAACATGGCTTTCCCAGTCAGGCTACTACATATATGTTGATGGTATGACATCGCTCCTTTTTTTTCCTTTTAATCAGGAGACCGTGAAGTATTTTGACATAATTGACGATATAAAATTTACCGGCCTGCTAGATTCATTTTTAAAGCAAAATAAAGTTGAGTCAGTTGATAGTTACTTTATAATCGGCCAGGACGCTATGAATGAAGGCGAATTCGTCAAAGGTAATGAAAATGCCGTTACTCAATTTATTGACAATATTCCCTACGAACAGGTTTTTTCGAAAATCACAACTAACGAAAAGTCAATCCACGTTGCCGGATTTAATGCTGCTTTTTACCAGGCCCTCAATTCAATTTTGGAAAAAAATAATAGCCGGGTACTATCGGTTTTCCCCTATTTTTTACTATCTCAAACTAAGATTGATTCGGGAAACGCTCCCTCCATATTGAAAAAAGCCGAATCATTAAAAGAAGGTAATATGATTTCTGCAGCTGGGTTTGAAGGAGAAAACATCGAAGCGTCATCTTCGGAAAACAAACCAAAACAAAAAGAAAAATCCACGTTACCATTCTTGATTCCGGTTTTTATTTTATTAGTCGGTGTGTTAATTTTTCTACTTCTAAAATATAAATAATTGTTAGCTTCTCCTATAGTAAATATCGGTTGCATTCATTTTTAAAATCATCTAATTTTAATGTTAGTTAACATTTTAAAAATTTTTATACTATGTTGAAAACCAAAAAAGGTTTTACCCTTATCGAGCTTTTGGTGGTAATAGGAATATTGGCGATCCTATTAGCTATTACATTAATCGCTATCAACCCTGCCAGACAATTTGGTCAGGCTAATAACACAAAAAGAAGAAGCGACATTCTTCAGATTTTGAATGGTATTCACCAATATGTTGCAGAAAACCAAGGACAGTTGCCTCCAGAAGTGGCAGCCCTTACTGCAAATACGCCGACGTTATTTAATGACACTAATTTCGCCAATCTCTGTGGCCAACTGGTGACAAATTACCTTCCAGCTTTGCCTACCGACCCGTCATTAAACACGGCGAATATAACCAGCTGTGTGGGAACATGGGGCACCACTGGTTATGATATCGCAATTGATGCCGCTAAAAGAGTGACAGTTTCAGCTCCAACAACTGACAATGGAGTGACGATTACAGTCACAAGATAAGCAATCTTTCGTTAAAGAATTACCCCGACGTTACGTCGGGGTTTTTCTTGGTACTTGGTGTTATACTTTTTGTATGAAGAAAATTCTCATTGTCGAGGACGACGAATTGTTAGGGCAGCTTTATTTTGATCTCTTAAAAGCTGAAAAAAATTTTTCGGTATCTCTAATTATTGATGGAGAGTCGGCTTATAATAAGATTGTTTCTGAAAATTGGGATCTAATTCTGCTCGACACGCTTCTTCCGAAAATAAACGCCTTGGAACTGCTTAATAAATTAAAATCTAAAAATCCAAATAAATTAAAACAAAAATTTGTCATAATTACCAATTTAGACGATAACCAGTTGATCGCAAGTTTAAAAGAGTATAAATTTGACATTTTAATTAAGAGTCATTTGAATCCAGCACAATTCAAGCAAAAAGTTAATCAGTATGTATACAGCTAAAGAAGTTATTTCTTTAACGAAAACAAAAAAAAGTTCTTACTGGAAAAAAGTTCAAGAAAAACAGTCGTTAGATTTATTTCATAGAAGCGCTGAACAGGTTCCGGCTTATAAAGATTTTTTAAAAAAAAATCACTTAAACCATAAAAGAATAAAAACCTTCCAAGATTTTCAAGAAGTGCCTGTAGTCAATAAAAAAAACTACTTGAGTCAGTATAAACTCTCCGATTTGGCCTGGAAAGGTAAACTGGATCAAAGTCTTGTCTACACGGCTACTTCAGGAACTACCGGAATGCCTTTTTATTTCATGCGTCAGGAAAAACTTGATTGGCAGTACTCCTTAATAATTGAGAATTTTTTGAGAAATTCTACGTTGAACTTAAAAGAACCGACACTGGTCATAATCTGTTTTGGAATGGGTATTTGGATAGGCGGGTTGATTACTTATAAAGCTTTCGAAATAGCTTCTCTTAGGAATAGCTATCCCCTTTCTATAATCACTCCGGGAATAAACAAAGCAGAAATAATGAATATTTTTAAATTGCTTGTTCCAATGTACAAACAGTTAATCTTTGTAGGCTACCCGCCGTTTATTAAAGATATTATCGACGAAGCAAAAAACGAGGGTTTGGATCTGAAAAAATTTCAGCCAAAAATTCTTTTTGCCGCAGAATCGATAACCGAGCCGTTTAGAAACTATCTCGTCAAACAGTCGGGCATAAAAAATATGTTTACAGACATTATAAATATTTATGGAAGCGCTGATATCGGGGCTATGGCATTTGAAAGCACTATTTCCACTTTAATCAGGCGTTTATCGTTGGAAGACGAAAAAGTATTTAATAATATTTTCGGCTCTATTAAAAAAACGCCGACTTTAGCTCAATATAATCCCCTGTTCATTAATTTTGAATCACTAAACGGCGAAATAATTTTAACCGGAGAAGGCGCCCTGCCGCTTGTCAGGTACGCCATTGGAGACAAAGGCGGTGTTTTTACTTATTCTGATTTAGAGGTCAAACTCAAATTGATGGGTATAAGTCTTGACAAGCAAATTCTTCACAAAAGGATTTCCCAATTTGTTACTCAGCTTCCTTTTGTCTATGTTTATGAAAGGATTGACATGTCAGCAACTTTATACGGTATGTGGATTTATCCGGAATGGTTTAAAAGCGCTTTATTGACATGGCCTATCAGAAAATACCTTACCGGAAAGTTTACATTGATTACAAAGTTTGATTCAAAACAAAACCAGTATTTAGAAATTAATTTAGAATTAAGAAAAGGTTTGAAAAGTGACAGAATAAATAAAAAATCGATTTTAGATAATTTAGTCGATTCTCTTAGGAAAAATAGTTCAGAATATAGAGAGCTTTCGGACAAACTAAAAACAAAAGCCTGGCCAAGACTCAAATATTGGCCGTATGAATCGGATATACATTTTAAACCGGGAATAAAGCAAAAATGGGTAAAAAAATAGTGAAGCCGGATTTCTTTAGTTCCAAAGATAACCTTCCCAAAGGCATCAGCCTAATTGACGCTTTTACTAGATCATTAAGTGAGCTTTTTTTTATCGACAACCCAAAATATAAAAAGGAAATGCCGGAAAGTAAAAAGCTCCTAGATAATTATTTGAAAAAAAGCAAAGTAAAAGGAGTTTGGATTTATTTTTCCTGGAGAAAAGCAGCCGTTTATACTTTACCTGAAAGTCTTTATTTCAGATTAAGAACAGCTAGGAACCGTGAAATCATCACAGAAAAAGAGCAGACACAATTCCGTCGAGGGCTCGTAGGGATTGTGGGATTATCCGTTGGGTCGGTTCTCCTTTCTTCATTGGTTTCCAATGGAGGGCCAAAAAATTTCCGCTTGGCAGATTTTGACGAAATTGAGATAACCAATCTTAACCGGATGAAGGCGACGGTTTTAGACATCGGCCGGCTTAAGACGGATGTTGCCGCCGCCAATGTTTGGGAGCTCGATCCTTTTGCCAA
>JAHFKS010000025.1 GCA_023245215.1 Candidatus Microgenomates bacterium
AACCAAGAAAACAACTTGCCTTAGGCAGAGAGGATCAAAAACTAGAACAAGTCAACCTCATTGATGTCCAAAAAGAATCATGGCAGTATTTTAATGAAATCAGTTTAAAAGAAACTCTCAAAGAATTTTTTCCTATTGATGATTACACCGGCAAAAAATTTACTCTTTATTTTGACGGATTATTTTTTGGCGAACCTCGCTACCCTCTCGAACTCTGCCTCAAAAAGAAACTCACCTATGACACTCCCGTTTACGTAAAATTGCACCTTCTAAATAAAAAAACCGGCGTCGAAAAAAAGCAGGATGTTTATTTTTTCAACCTGCCCAAGATGACGGACCGCGGTACTTTTATCATCAACGGCATTGAACGCGCCATCATCAATCAGATTGTCCGCTCACCTGGCGTATACTTTACCGCCGAAATTGACAAAACCACAGGATTAACTCTTTATAACGCTGAAATCCGTCCTTATATAGGCGCTTGGATAGATATCACAATCAACAAAAATAATCTCATCGAAATGAAGGTAAATAAGAAGAGAAAATTTTTATCGACCGTTTTCTTGAAAGTCTTTGAAAATGAAAATGACAATGTACTTCTTTCTCATTTTGACTCGCTCGACAAAGGTATTTTAGAAAAATATATCCTTCCTACTCTTAAAAAGGATCAAACAAAAAATAAAGACGAGGCTGTTCTCGAAATCTACCGAAAGGTAAGACCAGGAGAACCCTTAATTCTGGATAATGCTTATGAAACAATCAATAATTTATTCTTTAACCAAAGGCGCTATTCATTAGCCGATGTCGGCCGCTACAAAATCAATAAAAAACTCGGGGTTAACCTCGAAATCAACAAAGAAAACCATCTTTTAACCAAGACCGATATTATTGAAACCATAAAATACCTTGTTAACTTGACCAATAGCCAAGGAAACTTTGACAATATTGACCACCTTGGAAACCGGCGCTTGAGGACAGTTGGAGAACTAATCAGCATGTATGGAATCAGAGTTGGTATGGTCAGGGTCAGCCGTGAGATCAAAGAAAGAATGAGTTTGGTTACCGGCGACATCAATATTACCCCATCACAAGTAGTTAATTCCAAACCGCTCATAGTCGCCATCAATTCTTTTTACCGAACCAGCCAGCTGTCGACTATCGTCGATCAAACCAATCCTCTCTCTGAACTGGATAATTTAAGAAGAATTACGGTCGGAGGCCCTGGAGGAATTGAAAAAGAAAGAGCTTCATTCTCTATTCGCGATATTTCCTCTTCCCAATACGGAAGAATTTGTCCAATTAGATCTCCAGAAGGACCCAATATCGGCGTCGTTACTTATATGGCACTTTATGCCAAGGTAAATAAATACGGATTTTTGGAAGCACCTTATAAAAAAGTCGCCAAAAAAAAGATTTCTAATGAGATAGTTTACTTGCAGGCCGACGACGAAGAAAATTATCATATAACTTCTAATGACGTCAACGTCAACGCTAAAAATGAAATCACCGATGAACACGTCGTCACGCGTTATAAAGGAGAAATCGTAGAGGTTCCTGCTGATAAAGTTGATTTTATCGACGTCTCCCCCCGCCAGGTTGTTGGCATATCAGCTTCTCTTATTCCTTTTTTGCAGAATGACGATGCATCGAGAGCTCTTATGGGTACGCACATGCAATGCCAGGCTGTACCACTTTTAAAACCGAATGCTCCGATTGTCGGCACCGGGTTAGAGGAAAAGATCAGTTCGGCTTTGGGCCGGACCATCAGCGCTCCTGAAGACGGCACGGTCAAATATATCGACGGCCAAAAGGTTGTCTTCAAAGGCAAAAGCGGCAAAACCTGGCAGTATAAACTAGAAAGATTTATCCGCACAAATAAAGATGTTTCTTTTGACCAAAAACCAAGAGTCGAACGCAACCAAAAGCTCAAAAAGGGAGAAGTAATCATCGACGGACCGGCGACTGACAACGGCCGTCTCGCTTTGGGGCAAAACTTGGTTGTCGCCTACACTTCCTTGAACGGCTTAGGATACGAGGACGGCTTTGTCATATCGGAAAGACTCGTAAAAGAAGACATATTAACTTCGATAACAATCGAAGAATTCATCGCTGATTTGGTCGATACAAAACTCGGCCCGGAAGAACTCACACGGGACATTCCTAATGTCAGAGAAGAAGTTTTAGCCAACTTAGATAAAGAGGGCTTGGTGACAGTTGGCACAGAAGTCAAAGGCGGCGATATCCTAGTCGGCAAAGTCGCTCCAAAAGGCGAAAAAGAACTGACCGCTGAAGAAAGGTTGTTGAGAGCCATTTTCGGAGAAAAAGCCAAAGACATTAAAGATACTTCGCTTAGGATTCCTTATGGCAAACGCGGCACCGTCATCAACATCGAAACTATCGACGGAAAAAAGGATCCGAATGAGCTCGAACCGAGCGTCTTGAGACGAATCATTGTTAATACGGCCCAATTAAGAAAAATTTCAGTCGGCGATAAGCTAGCTGGTAGACACGGCAACAAAGGCGTTATTTCAAAAATCTTGCCGGAATGGGACATGCCCCATTTGGAAGACGGAACTCCGGTTGACGTTATTCTGTCACCCTTGTCAATTCTTTCAAGAATGAACCTGGGCCAGCTTTTTGAAAATTTAATGGGAACAATCGCCCAAGGAAACCATCTAAACATTTCCGTGCCTGTTTTTGAAAAGATTAAAGAAGAATTTATTACCCATGAATTAAAGAAAATCGGCCTGCCCGTCGACAGCAAAGTAACGCTTTTTGACGGTCAAACCGGTCTTCCTTATGAAAGAAAAGTCCTAGTAGGAACAACCTATATTATGAAACTAATCCACATGGTTGAAGACAAATTCCATGCCCGTTCTGTAGGTCCTTATTCTCTCGTCACCCAGCAGCCTTTGGGAGGCAAATCGCAGCTCGGGGGACAAAGATTTGGCGAAATGGAAGTCTGGGCTCTCGAATCACACCGGGTACCTTATACTTTGCAGGAAATGCTGACGATAAAGAGTGATGACGTCCGCGGCCGAACCAAAGCCTTTGAATCTATTATTAAAGGCATTGATATACCGCAATCGAGCGTCCCCGAGTCTTTCCATGTTTTGGTAAAAGAATTAAACGCTTTGGGATTAGCAATTGACTATATAAAATAATGGAGGATCTAAACTTAGTTGACTTTTCCGGATTGAGAATAAGCCTAGCATCACCAGAAACGGTCATCAAATGGTCGCACGGCGAAGTTATCAAACCGGAAACCATTAACTACCGGACTTTCCGAGCGGAAAAAGACGGACTGTTTGATGAAAGAATCTTCGGCCCCACCAAGGACTACGAATGTTATTGCGGTAAGTATAAAAGAATGCGTTATAAAGGCATCGTCTGCGACCGCTGCGGAGTCGAGATTACCACTTCTGCCGTTAGAAGAGAGAGAATGGGCCATATAAAACTAGCTTCTCCTATAGCACATATCTGGTATTTCAAAGGATCGTCCTCCGTCTTGAGCACAATTCTTGACATTCCACCACAGGCCTTGGAAAGAATCATCTACTATGCTTTGTATCTAGTCAAAGAAGTCAACAAGGACGGTCAGAAAAAGGCCACTAAAGTAATCGAAGAAAATCAGAAAGAAGAGTTGACAAAAATGGAAGAAGTTCACGTCAAAGAAGACGAAAAAATCAAACAAGACTTTGAAAAACAATATAACCAATTTAAAGAAAAAATTAACAACCGTGAACAGTGGGAAATAACCAAACAAGAAGTTGACTTTAAACAAAGAGAACAATTGAAGCTTTCGTCAAATCTTTACGTCGACAGAAAATCTAAAAAATCGGCCTTTTATGAAAGAATTTTAAAAATCATTAAATCAATTAGGGCTTATGAAGTCATGGAGGAAGACGACTACCTATATCTTAAAGAAAAAGGCGTGGAGGATTTTCTGACTGTCGGAATGGGTTCAGAAATGATTTTTGAAATTCTTTCTTCTTATGATCCATCAAAAGAGTATTCTATTTCTTTGAAAAACCTCTCCGAAGCCAAGGGAGAAAAAAGAAATAAGCTCTTGAAGAAAGTCAGAGCTCTCGAAGCCTTTATCAAAGCTAAAATCAATCCAAAATGGATGGTGTTGACGGTGTTACCGGTCATCCCGCCTGACTTAAGACCGGTAGTCCAACTGCCCGGCGGTAAATTCGCCACCTCCGATTTGAATGACTTCTACCGAAGAGTTATTAATAGAAATAATCGTTTAAAACAGCTTATCGATTTGGGAGCTCCGGAAATTATTTTAAGAAACGAAAAGAGAATGCTCCAAGAAGCAGTTGATTCTTTGATTGATTTGCAAAAATCAAGGGGTCGCAGCCGGACGGCAGGAGCGGCTTCAAAAATCCAGAAATCACTTTCCGATATTTTAAGGGGTAAACAAGGCAGATTTAGACAGAATCTGCTCGGAAAAAGAGTTGATTATTCCGGCCGTTCAACCATCATTGTCGGTCCGGAACTAAAACTCGACCAAGTCGGCATCCCTAAAGAAATGGCTCTAGAACTTTTTAAGCCGTTTATGCTCCACGAAATTATTATCAGGGGCTTGGCTCCCAATATAAAAAGCGCCAAAAACTTTCTTGAAAAAAAAGAGTCGATCATTTACGATATTCTTGAGGAAATTACCAAAGACCATCCGGTTCTCCTAAATCGTGCACCCACACTTCACAAACTTTCAGTTTTAGGATTTTATCCGGTCCTGACAGATGACTTTGCCATTAAACTTCATCCGACCGTTTGTGCCGGATATAATGCTGATTTTGACGGCGACGCCATGGGTGTTTTCCTGCCGCTTTCAAAAAATGCCATAACCGAAGTCAAAGAACGGATGCTGCCTTATTATAATCTTCTCAAACCAGCTGACGGTTCACCTATCGTCCTTCCAAATAAAGAAATGGCTTTAGGATGTTATTATTTGACGACAATCGATAATAACCTTATCGGTAAAAAGGACGAGGAATTGAAATATTTCGCAACGGATGAAGAAGCAATCAATTTCTTCCAAATTGGAAGCGTTAAATTGAGAGAACCTATCTTGATAAGATTAAATAATAAGATTGTCAGGACATCACCTGGAAGGATAGTCTTCAATCTGGCGCTACCTGAAGAAATGAGATTCTTGAATGAAGACATTAAAGCCAACGATTTGAAGGCGTTGATCGTCAAAGCGATTAAATTATATGACGAAAAAACTGTCGGCGCACTCATTGATAAAATAAAAGAACTTGGTTTTTGGAGTGCTACTCTTTCCGGCGGTCTGTCTGTTTCCATTTTTGACTGTCAGATGATCGAAGAAAAAGACAGGATTATTGAAGAAACCGAAAAACAGGTGGAAAAAGTCGGCAAAAACTTCCAGCAGGGGCTGCTAACCGAAGACGAAAGAAAACGCTATTCCAATAAACTTTGGATTGATACGACAGAAAAACTTGCCGACAAAACTTGGGCGGCTTTGGACGAAGAAAATCCGGTAAAAATCATTATTAAATCGGGAGGCGCCCGCGCTTCGAGGGAACAGTTAAAACAACTATCAGCCATCAAAGGTTTGGTCGTCGACCCGTTGGGAAAAATTATCGAGGTGCCTACTAAATCAAATTACAGACAGGGATTATCAATTTTTGAATACGTAATTTCTGCTCGCGGAGCGAGAAAAGGTTTAACCGACTCTGCTTTAAAAACCGCCGACGCTGGTTATCTAACACGAAGACTGGTCGACGTTTCCCATGACATGATCGTCAGGGAAGAAGACTGCCTCACTCCTGAAGGTTTGGATATTTCTACTGAATCAAGCCGCGGCGACAAATTTAAAGAAAGAATCGTTAACCGCTTTTTGGCTAAAGATGTTATTAATGACAAAGAAAAAGTCTTGGCTAAGGCAAACGAACTCGTCAATGAAGATATAGTAGCTCTTTTTCAAAAAAACAATATAAATAAAGTTAAAGTCAGATCGGCTCTTTACTGCAGTTCGCCTTATGGAATCTGCCAAAAATGTTATGGCAATGATTTGTCTACCCATAAGATAGTTGATATCGGCGTACCAGTCGGTGTCATCGCCGCGCAGTCTATCGGCGAGCCGGGAACCCAGCTAACAATGAGAGTCCGCCATTTTGGAGGTATTGTCATTTCCGACGTTACCCAAGGCCTACCAAGAGTGGAAGAACTTTTTGAGACAAGAACACCAAAAATTATCTCCCCGATATCTGAAATCGGCGGCACGGTCTCAATCCAGGAAGATACGGAAAAAGACGTCTACAACATTAAAATTGTTACTAGCAACAAAGACGCTCAGGTAAAAGAACAGGAATTCATCATCCCCAAGTCACAAAAACTAAGAATCAAAGATGGTGATTTGATTACTTCGGGAACTGCCCTTTCCGAGGGCTACTTGGATATTGATGATGTTCTTGCAATAAAAGGATTGAGAGCTGCCCAGATCTATCTTCTGGACGAAATTCAAAAAGTTTATGAATCGCAAGGAATTGCCATTCATGATAAACATTTCGAGGTAATCATCAGAAAAATGAGCGACAAGGTGGCAATCGAAGACGAAGGCAATACTTCGTTTATAAAAGACGAGGTCGTATCAAGAATCAGATTTGAAGAAGAAAATAAACGCGTCCTGGCCAAAGGCGAGAAGCCGGCCACAGGAAAGATATCCATCTTGGGAATAACCCGGGCCGCCATTTATACAGATTCTTGGCTATCGGCGGCTTCTTTTGAACAAACAACTAATGTCCTAAGTTCGGCCGCCATCAAAGGCCAGGTGGATTACTTGTTGGGATTAAAAGAAAATGTTATAATTGGCAGATTAATTCCGGTTACTTCCCAGTTAATCGAGAAGTATTACGGTAAATTTTTAGGAATGTATGCCGACAATCAACCAACTGATAAAACGGAAAAGAGCAAAAAGGAATAAAAAATCAAAATCGATTGCTTTAAAACAGGATTTTAATTCCTTAAAAAGAAAGTACGTCAAAACAAATAACCCATTAAAGAGGGGTGTTTGTACAGTAGTCAGAACGATGACTCCAAAAAAACCGAACTCTGCTTTGAGAAAAGTCGCCAGAGTAAGACTTTCCAACAAAATGGAAGTAACGGCTTACATCCAAGGCGTCGGACATAATTTAGCCGAGCATTCGATTGTTTTAGTCCCGGCGGGCGCGTCAAGGATCTTCCAGGAGTAAAATACCATATTGTCCGCGGCAAGTTCGACACTGCTGGAGTTATTGGCAGAAAAACGTCCCGCTCCAAATACGGTACAAAGCCTGAATTAGTTAAACCTGCCTAACTTATGCCAAGACATAAATATAAAAAAACTAAAATTAAACCCGATAAGGTTTTTAACAGTCACGAAGTCGCCAAATTAATAAGCTATCTTATGGTCGACGGCGAAAAGGCAGTCGCCGAAAAAATTGTCTATCAGGCATTTGCCGAATTAAAAAAACAGGGAGAAGATCCTCTGCGGACTCTACATCAAGCAATAGACAATGTCTCCCCTAATTTTGAAGTCAAACCACGCCGGCTTGGCGGAGCTTCATATCTTGTCCCTATAGAAGTCAGAAGAGATCGAAGGATTTTTTTGGCTTTGAACTGGATAATCGAAGCAGCCAGATCACGTACCAATAAGGAATACCACAGTTTTTCTAAAAAGTTATTGGCTGAAATAGTCGAAGCTGCCAAAAATCAAGGACAGGCAGTCGGAAAAAAACAGGCAACCGAAAAACTGGCAGAAACAAATAAAGCTTTCTCCCACTTAAAGTGGTAAATTAAACCTATGGCTCAACAAAGCATTGTCACTAAAAACCGTAACGTTCCTTTGGATAAAATCCGCAATGTCGGCATCATCGCCCATATCGATTCTGGTAAAACAACAACAACTGAAAGATTTCTTTTCTATACCGGACGGACATATAAAATCGGCGACATCGACGAAGGCAGCACCCAGATGGACTGGATGCCCCAGGAACGCGAAAGAGGAATTACAATTGTCTCTGCGGCAACTACAACCTTCTGGAAGGGAGTGAGAATTAATATTATTGATACGCCCGGCCACGTCGACTTTACCGCCGAAGTAGAACGTTCATTACGCGTCCTCGATGGAGGCGTTGTCATTTTTGACGCCGAAGAAGGCGTACAAAGCCAGTCAGAAACTGTCTGGCGACAAGCCGACAAATATAAAGTTCCGAGAATCTGCTTTATTAATAAAATGGATAAATTAGGGGCAGATTTTGAAGCGACTGTCGGAGAGATAAGAGACAGACTCGGCGCCCACCCGGCGGTTATGACCTACCCTATCGGCAAAGAGCAGGAATTCCAGGGAGTAATCGATTTATTGGAAATGAAAGCGATGTATTGGGAAGACAAAGATTCCCAAGGAGTTGAATTCAGAACTACCGAAGAAATTCCTCCCGAATTAAAAACTAAGGTTTCCGAATTCAGATCAACTTTAGTTGAAAAAATTGCCGAAACCGACGATAAACTATTAGATAAATATCTCAACGGCAAAGAAATCAGCGTAGGCGAATTAAAAGCTGCCTTAAGAAAAGCAGTCATCGCTTATAAATTAATTCCCGTCTATTGCGGTACTTCTTTGCGCAATAAAGCTGTGCAGCCGATTCTTGACGCCGTTGTTGACTATCTTCCTTCGCCTCTCGATCTTAAAGAAATCAAAGGCATAAATCCGAGTACAAATAAAGAAGAGTCACGACTTTTAAGACCAGATGAAAAATTTGCCGCGTTGGCTTTTAAAATCCAGCTTGATCCCCACGTCGGAAAACTGACTTACGCCAGAATTTATTCAGGCATCCTTGATTCCGGATCATACGTTTATAACGTCAACCGTAATAAGCAGGAAAGAGTCAGCCGAGTCCTTCTAATGCACGCCAACAACCGTGAAGAGATTGACAAGGCTTATGCTGGAGAAATTGTCGCACTCGTCGGTCCTAAAGATTCAAAAACCGGCGATACTTTAGCCGACCCGGAAAAACCGATTATTTTAGAACAGATTACTTTTCCTGAACCGGTTATTTCTTTGGCGATCGAACCAAAGACCAAAGCCGATCAGGAAAAACTGTCTTATTCTTTACAGAGGCTTGCCGAAGAGGATCCGACATTTAAAGTCAAGGTCAACCACGAAACCGGACAAACAATTATGTCGGGAATGGGAGAGCTCCATTTGGAGATTCTTGTTGACAGAATGAAGCGGGAAATGGGTATGAACGTGAATGTCGGCAAGCCCCAAGTCGCCTATAAAGAAACTGTCAAAAAAACAATTGAGGAAGTCGAAGGCAAATACATCAAACAGACCGGAGGCCACGGTCAGTACGGACACTGTGTCATTAAAATAGAACCGCTCGGACGTAGCGAAGGCTTTAAGTTTGTCAACAAAATAAAAGGCGGCACGATTCCTTCTGAGTTCATCCCGCCGGTTGAAAAAGGAGTCATCGAAGCCATGGAAAAAGGCGTTCTGTTGGGATATCCTATGACGGACTTGCAAGTTACTTTGGTTGACGGAAGCTACCACGATGTTGATTCTTCAGACATTGCTTTTAAAATCGCCGGGTCGATGGCCCTCCAAGAAGGCGCCAAACAAGCCGGTCTAACGCTCCTTGAACCAATAATGAAACTAGAAGTGACTGTTCCGGAAAATTTCATGGGTGTTGTCATCGGAGACATTTCTTCAAAACGGGGAAAGATTTTGGGAACCGAAAAAAGGGCCAGAGCCGTTGTCATCAAAGGAACTGTGCCACTGGCTGAAATGTCGGGATACGCAACAATCCTCCGCTCTCTCACCGAAGGACGGGGAATCTTCTATATGGAGCCTTCCCACTATGAAGAAGTCCCCCAGAATATCGTCAAAGGAATGCTCCAGAAATAATGCTACTTGACAGTGAACAAATGTTTACTATAATTGAATAATATGGTCGAGGATAAATTGGATATTCTTAAAAAGTTTTTCAAAAAAAACCGGAGAATGCCTTCATATTCAGAAATGTTGAAGTTATTCGGCTTTTCTTCAAAAAATGCCGTTTTCAAATTAATCAATAAATTTATTGACTCGGGATTTTTCAGAAAAGACAATAAGAAACTCTCTCCCCTTCCTAAATTTTTTGCCCTGCCGCTTTTAGGAAATATAAAAGCAGGCTTTCCCATCCTGGCTGAAGAAAACAAGAATTATTTAACGCTCGACGACTACCTGATTGAGGACCCGTCTTCATCTTTTTTGCTCAAAGTCTCCGGAGACTCAATGACGGGAGTCGGAATTTTTGAAGGCGACATTGTCATTATTG
>JAHFKS010000006.1:0-1903 GCA_023245215.1 Candidatus Microgenomates bacterium
GGTTCCATAGTTTTTTCTTATTATATAATAAAAAGATATGACTTGGCTTTTTACTTCGCTTTATTGGTATCTGTGGATTTTCACAATCGGCATGGTGTTTTTCCCTCTCACCAAAAGGATTTTCAACCGGTTTTCTTTTGATCTAGGTTATCCTTTTGCTAGGGTGCTTGCGATTATTTTTCTCACTTATATCACTTACGTCCTCGGAACAATCAAACTCCTGCCTTTTAACCGGATGAGCTTGTTTTTAATATTAGGGATATCGATTTTGGTAAATTTTCTTATATTCAGGAAGGGTAAAAAAACAACCGATGCCTACAAAGTAGGGTCAATCATTATTTTTGAGGAGATTTTATTTTTGGCTGCTTTTATCTTTTGGACCTATATCCGTTCGCAGGAACCTTCGCTAAGGAGTCTGGAAAAATTCATGGACTTCGGCTTTATCAATTCGATCTTAAAAACCCGCTTCTTTCCTCCAAAAGACATCTGGTATACGCCTCTTTCCATCAATTATTATTACTTCGGCCACTTAACAGGTGCTTACTTAATAAAACTCACAAATATTATTCCGGCTGTGGGCTACAATCTTATCCTTTCGACCATATTTGCTTTGGGCGTCACCCAAGTTTTTTCCATGGTTGCCAACATTGTCAGACTTTACGCAGAAAAAACCCGGAAATTAACCATCATAATCTACGGACTAATAGGCGCTTTTATTGTCAACTTGGGCGGCAACCTCCATACTATATATCTTTTTACAACGGGCTACCCAAATGACCAGCCGGTTCCTTTTTGGCAGATTTTATCAACATACAATCCAACAAAGTATTGGTATCCTAACGCTACCAGGTTTATTCCCTTTACCATCCATGAATTCCCTTCTTATTCTTATGTCGTTGCCGACCTCCACGGCCACGTTTTTGACATTCCATTTGTATTATTAACATTTGCCATATTGTTCTTAATATTTACCAATAAAAAAATTCTAAATTCTAGATACTTTATTCTAAATACTGTTTTTTTAGGCTTTCTCACCGCCGTCCACTACATGACAAATGCTTTTGACGGCCCGATCTATCTTCTCTTGACCCTGACAGTATTTCTTTTTATTTTTAAGCTTACTAGCAAATTTTTTATCAATGCCCTGATATTGATTGCATCTTTTATAGTCTTTGCCCTGCCGTTTTCCTCGCACTTCACGCCTTTTATCACGGGAATCGGCGTCAACTGCAGCCCGGAATTTTTGACGGAAGTCGGAAAGATCGGGCCGTTTCTTTTTGAGAAAAATAACTGCCAGGCGTCGCCCCTTTGGATGCTATTTATTCTCTGGGGATTTTTTTGGGTCAATTTTGCCTTATTTTTAATTATCAGGAGTCGTTTTAACGCCAAAGCTAAGGGAAATGACCAATTGAGTAACTTCCTGTTGATTATTTTTTCTTTTTTTACTTTTCTCGTTCTTATTCCAGAATTTTTTTATATCAAAGACATCTACCCGGTACACTTCCGAGCCAACACGATGTTCAAGCTCGGATACCAGGCATTTATAATGATGGGGATTGCTTCTTCTTTGACGTTGTTTTTGATAAAAACGACTTTTAAAGAACTGCCAAAAAGATTCATATTGACTATCTGCTGGCTGTTTTTTTTCTTTTTTGTCCTTGTCTATCCTTTTTTTTCAGTTACACCTTATTACGGCCAGCTCGACCGCCAGCCCAGCTTTGACGGCCTGGCCTGGCTGACTACGAGTTATCCTGAAGACAAAGAAATTATCGATTACTTAAACAAGAATGAAAAAGGCCAACCGGTTATTTTAGAGGCCCAAGGAGACTCATATACTGACTATGAACGCGTCTCGGCGATGACCGGGCTACCAACAGTCGCCGGATGGTGGGTCCACGAATGG
>JAHFKS010000006.1:2003-42020 GCA_023245215.1 Candidatus Microgenomates bacterium
CAAGAATGAAAAAGGCCAACCGGTTATTTTAGAGGCCCAAGGAGACTCATATACTGACTATGAACGCGTCTCGGCGATGACCGGGCTACCAACAGTCGCCGGATGGTGGGTCCACGAATGGCTATGGCGAGGATCAGCAGATGTCGTCGGCAGAAGAATCCCGGAAGTAGTAACTCTATATTCTTCAAGAGATGAAAAAGAAACCAAGCAACTTCTTAAAAAGTATCAGATTAAATATGTAATTGTCTCCCGGTTGGAAAAGCAAAAATATAAGGAGCTTCAGGAAGCCAAGTTTAACAAAATAGGGAGACTGATATTCAAGTCAAGTAATGGTCTTGGAGCTATATATCAAATAAATTAACGACCATATTGACAAGCCGATTTTTATTTGCTACTTTAATCAAAGAGCATTACTACTCGTCGTTCCCCTAATACGAGCGGTAGTGATGCTCTATTTTTTTTTATAGATGATATAGCTGTATCGGCACTCTCAAATTCTTCTTAGATAGCTTCTTAAATTGATCTGCGACAAAACCTATGAATTCATTTCTGTTCAAGCCCTTATTCTTCAGAAAATTAGACTTGGGCTTTTGAGAAAGGACAATCTTTTTCATAATTTAAATATAACCGAGGCAAATTTATTTGTCAAGGCCTATAGATATTATTAACTGTTCTATAGGATAACCTATAGATTTATAGTTCTTATATAGCCCTTCCCACCAATCTAAAAAAAGTTATCCAGAATTTGTGGATAATTATCAACTTAACAGGAAGACGAATCTGCTGTATAATAAATCATGAATTTTTCGCTTTTGACCTACAATACCCTCTTTAACAGAGCTTTTCTACAGTTAGATTCAATCGTCGACAAATATCAGCCCGACATTCTCTGCCTTCAGGAAGTTAGCACCGATAACAGCAACCTCAGGCTTTTGGAAACCAAAGGGTATACGCTCGCCGACTATTCAAACTCATTTATCAGGCTCGCCAATATCTACGGCGTCGCCACTTACTACAATTCCCAAAAATTCAGGTTTATCCAGTCGGACTCACTAGCAATAAGCGGCAATTTGACCGAGTTTTTCTACACTCTGTTTCAAACTCTGGCAGGAGTGAATAAACCAAAAACAGTCTTGAGAACTGACTTCGTCCACAAAGCTACCGGCAAACAATTAACTGTCTGCAACGCCCACCTCATTGTTGTCGCTTCCAATGCCTTAAGAGTCATTCACATCAATAAAGCCCTCAAATTATTAAATATCGACAAGAAAATCCCCCTTATCATGGGCGGCGACTTCAATTACCTTCCCTACCGGAGAAAACGGCTGGAAAAATTGATGAAAAAATACGGCCTGGTGGAAGCGACTAAAAATATCAGGCAGACATTGGACTTTTCCCTTACAGGAAAAAAAGAGGATTATACGCCTTTACAACATGCCGTCATGAAAATTCTTGATAAACTATTTTCCCACAAAATGAAAAATGATTACCTATTTTACCGGGGCGTCAAATTGAAAAAAACAGAAAGAATCGAAGTCCGCATCTCCGACCACTACCCCATTCTCTCGACTTTTTCTATTTAATCGCTGATAAGTTTTTGGAAGACTATTTTAATTTTTTTCAAATATTTCTTTACTTCCGTCTCTATATTTTTGTCTTTTTTCCAGCTGTCACCAGCAAAATAACCACCGCCCATCTGATATCCGAAATTCTTGTCGGTGATCTCACCGAACAACATGGAATAAAGCGCGGCAAAACCATATTTCACTACAATCGGCAGGTGGCCGTCTTTCTTGAACCTTCTAAAAGACCATTTAAGCAGTTTTTTGGGTATTATATTAACTTTTACTCCGCTTTTTAGCAGACGGATGCTTAATTCGTGGTCTTCGCTGAAAGTGGTTTTTTCGTTGAACCCGCCTATTTTAATAAAAATGTCTTTGTAAACGACAAAATTGTATCCCGGCGCCATCTGTTTATTCATTATTTTCAATATTTCCAAACCGTAGTTGGCCATCTGGCTCAAAAAAACGTCAATCGGGTCGTTCGTATCCGGAAGCTGGTAGGTAGTCAAAAATAAATAAGAATTTTTCTTAATAGTTTCTTTTAATATAGACAGGTAGTTTTTATATAGTCTGATGTCAGCATCCATAAAAATCAGGTAGTCGCCCTGGCTTTTTTTGGCGCCGAGATTTCTTTGGTAGCACAGGTTTCTTTTCTCGCTGGAAACAATTTTTAAATTGAGTTTTTTTTCAAAACGCGTGGCTTTTTGGACTGTCTGGTCTTCGGATTTTCCGTCGACGACAATCACTTCAAATTGCTGTTCTTTTTGCTTCGTCAAATCAAGCAAAATTTTAGGGAGCAGTTTTTCTTCGTTCAAGGTAGGAATGACTATTGAAAAAAATGGTTTCACCACGATATGTATATTATAATATAAGAATGAGAGTATCGGTTGTTGTCCCGACATATAACGAAGAAAAGAATATCGGAAGATGTCTCGACAGCTTAATCAACCAGGAGGAAAAAGCAGACGAAATAATTGTCGTTGATAACAACTGTATCGACAAAACCGTCGAAATCGTCAAAAAATACCAGGGTGTTAGAATTATCAAAGAAAAAAAACAAGGAATCGCCCACGCCAGAAATGCGGGCTTTAACAATGCAACTAGTGAAATTTTGGCGCGCTGCGACGCCGATGCCATCATGCCTCCGGACTGGATAAAAAAATTAAAAAGAGATTTTAAGGAAAAAAAGGAAATAGTCGCCGTTGCTCCTTTTTTTTACATTTTCGACATGCCTTCGGTCAGCAAATCCAAGCTGCCAGGAAAAGCTTTTTATGCAATTTCCAAATTAATCCTGAGAACCCCTTCTCTTGTTGGTCCCTCGATGGCGATAAGAAAATCTGCCTGGGAAAAAGTCAAAGATAAGGTCTGCGTCGACGACGACCGGGTCCACGAAGACATCGATTTGTCAATTCACATATCAAGATATGGTGAAATCTATCAGGATGAATCTATTATTTTTAAACTGTCGGGCCGGAGAATAAAATTCAACCCGTTGTCTTTTTTTGTCGAATACCCTTGGATATTGGTAAGAATGCTTTATTCACATCGCCATCTTTATTAATTCCGTCAAAGTAGTCGTTTCCTGGGAATTTTTGTCGTCTCTGAATCTTTCCAGCCTGGGAAACCTTAATGCCAAACCGGCGGTATGGACTGGCGATTTGGTTATTTCATCAGCCCGGATCTCAACGACTATTTTCGGCTCCACCCAAACATCGCATTCCATCATTTTATCAACAGAATAATTTGCCGGTTTATTTTTGACTTTTGACTTTTGACTTTTAACTTGAATCTCCTTCCATTCTTCGTCCGTTAGTCCAGTGCCTATTTTAGCAACTGTGACAAACCTGTCTTTTTCGTTGTCATAAACTCCGGCTAAAAATGCACCGATTCCGAATCCAGCCCTCTTTCCCTTTCCCAAGTCATAGCCCATCACTAGACAATCGATTGTGTCATTTATCTTTGCCGAATAGCTTCTTTTATACTTTATCCAGTTCCATTCACGCGCTCCCGGTTTATAAACGCCGTCTATTTTTTTGGCAATCACGCCTTCCAAGCCCTTTTTGACCGCCTGATCAAATAGTTTTTCCAGTCTGTCCTCCTGACTAACTTCTTCCTCGTCGGCAATAACTACAGTATCTTTTGACAGATCCCTTGTAGTTATGATCGATCTTTCCAGGGCTTTTCTTCTTTCAATAAAAGGCCTATTGATAAAACTCTCACCATCAAGATACAATAACTCGAATGAAAATAATCTTAACGGTATTTCTTTTGCCATTTTTTCGATTTCATACTTCCTTTTTCTCTGAACTGTCTCCTGAAACGGCAAAAGATCCTTAGTCTGCGGATTATAACCAATCGCCTCGCCTTCAAGGATAATTTCTTTTGCCTTAATCTGCTTTTTCGCTCCGTCTGCAATGTCCGGATACATATAAGTTACATCTTCTAAGCTTCGTGAATAGAGTTTTACGCCGTCATTTTTTTTGTGGACCTGCAGACGAAAACCGTCAAACTTGGGTTCAACCAGGCATTTGCCAATCTGCTTTAGAATCTCGCTTGCCGACGACAGTCTTTCCGCCCTCATCATGATAATTGGGGTAAAGACTTTTGGCCCGATTTTGTTTAAAGATTCTATCCCCTTTTCTTTTATCAACCGGCCGATATAACCGAGTTCCGGCCTGACGTGATAAGCTTTTTCAATCATCGGCCTCAGGCTTTTGTCGCCCTTGAGCATCCACGAATAGGCATCCAAAACAGTCATATCGGAAAAACCCATCCTGATGTTGCCGGTGGGCAGGCGCACCAAAAACCGCGAAGATAAAAAATCCAGCTGACGGAGAAGCTGGGCTAACAAACTTATTTTGGCTTCCTGACTCCCGGGACCCGACGAAGTAGCCAGCCGATAAAACATTTCGTAAGCGCCGGTTATTTCCATGTCTTTTTCTTCAAAAGAAGTATATTGTTTTTTAAAATATTCGACAGTCTCACCCAAATCGCCGGTTTTCTTCAACTCTTTTTCGAAAAAACTTTTCTCAATATTAAGGGCCGATACGGCTGCCTTGACAATCATTTTTTCCGCCATGCCGAAATCTATCCCTTCATATGCCGGTCTGACCCTCCCTTGAAGAAGATAGACGACTTTTTCAATTTCTTCCGGGGATAGTTTTTTAAAAAGCTCTGCCAAAATTCTGGTTATTTCAAGACGGGACGAAACCTGGCTGATTTTGTCGAAGTAAATTGCTAATTGTGAGAATTTCATATTAAACCATAACATAACGGGCCGCTTTAGTGCTTCCCACTTTCTTAATTAACCCTTTCTTAATCAAATCCTGCAAATCCCTCAATACTGTATCTTCGGAAACTTGCGGGAAAACATCTTTGAATATCTGGTTTTGGATATAACCGACTTCCTGAAGATATTCAACGAGCTTCATCTGTCTCTCTGTCAGGTAAATCTGTTGTCCTCCGAATTTTTCCTTTAATTTGACGTCTTTTGACAATTTCAGGATTTTTTCCTTGATTTTTTCAAACTCGACTGCCGCGCCGAAGGTAAAATATTCCAACCAGCTAGTGAGATCTCCGGCCGAAGCTTTTTGAAGGTTGTGATAATAAGTCACCGCGTCCTTGTCATAATATTCTTCGAGGGAAAAAAAGCGCCTTATATCATATCCACCCAAAAGTAGTATTAAAGTCGCCAAAAGCCTGGCTACTCTGCCATTGCCGTCGATAAAAGGATGAATCCTAACTAGTTCGTGGTGGGCGATACCTGCTTTTAAAACGGGATGCAGACGGTCGCGGTCGTCCCGATTAAGCCAATAGACGAACTCCCTCATCAAAAAAGGCACTTCCAATGGCGGCGGCGGGCGAAAAGTCACTTCGCCTGTTGAAGAATTCCTGATGATAACTTGTTTCGTCCGATACTCTCCCTGGTCGGCCAAGAGAATTTTATCGGTAATGGTCCGGTGCAGTTTTTTTATTAACAATTCTGTGATTTTATCAATCCTCCGGTTTGCTTCCTCGTCGATAAAGTCAATTACTTTACGGTAATTGATGATTTCCTGGATGTCCCTCGGCCGGCCTATGACCTGGCGGCCTTCGAGAATGTCTTTGGCGTCGTCTTTGTGAAGTGGATTGCCCTCGATATGAGTCCCGTGATATGCCGATCGGATAATGGCGTCTTCCTTAAACTGCTTTTCCCATAAAGGAAGCAGTGGTGAATGTTTTATGACTTCCTCGGAGGCTTCAATTTTGGCAATATTGTTTAATGTTTTGTTGGTAATGTTAAAAGAAGGATTGAACATGCTAATAATTATAGCCAAAAAATATATTTATTGCATAATTAACGCAGTTAGATTACACTTTTATCATGATTTATGCCCTTGATATTGAAACCAAATTTGCCCCGGCTAAAATTTCCTCAATCGGCACGCTTTTGAAAATCGTCCTCCCTTTGACAATGACCGGAGCAGCGCTTATTTTTTTGACGATGACTCTTTACGGCGCTTTCCGTTACCTGACAAGCGGCGACAATCCCGAAGCCCTGAAAAAAGCCCAGTCGACAATAATGTTTGCAATAATCGGTTTATTTATAGTCATTGTCAGTTTTGTTATCGTTCAAGTTATTGGTAAACTATTAAATATTAACCAGTTTATTTAAATATGAAGTTTTTAGCGGCTAACGACATTCCCGGACTGTTTGGCACAGTTGAACCTCCACAGGGAATGAACTTCGGCGGCAGCGACCCGGTCTCCGGCTTTGGCAAATTTATCGCCTTTGGGATAAATCTTTTTGTCGTCGTCGCAGGAATGTTTTTGCTGATTTATATGATGTGGGGAGCTTTTGATTGGATAATCTCTGGTGGAGAAAAAGAAAGGATTCAAAAAGCCCAAAGCAAAATCACCAATGCCCTTATCGGAATAATTCTTGTTTTTGCAGTCATAGTAGTCTTTAATGTCTTTGCCGGAAACATTTTGAAAATCATCAAGCCTTCAGAGGATGGTAGTGGCTGGCAGCTTGTCCTTCCGGTCTTGAAGTGAACCAACAATGGTTCCGTTGATTATGTCAGCCTTAATTCCTTTATCCGCCAATCTCAAACACTGCTCTACTTTATATCTCATTCCTCCGGAAACATCTACTCCTTTCCCTTTGAAAAATACTTTATTTGTTTGAGAAAAATTATTTCTGTTAATTTTGGGGATTGTCTTTCCTTTTTCGTCTATGACGCCGTTGGTAGTGCCGGCAAATATAACTCGCTTTATTTTGTAGCCTTTTTTTTTGAAGTAAATTGCCGAATCGGCTAAAAACCTATCCATGGACAAAACAGAAACTCCTTTAAACTTATCAGTAACGAGGTCCGCGTGAAAAACAGGGATAATATTTTTCTTTAATAAAGAAATTATATAACTACTTGACAATGAAGCCATTTCTCCATTATCGTATTTTGCCACTTTATCCGGTTCAACCGAAACCGCTTCTAACCCGATTACCTTTAATGAAGAAACAACAATACCATTTATTTCTTTGACAGCCTTTTTTATTTCCAGCAGACCTTTTTCCAGATTATTTTTATACTTGGCGGCAACCGGGTGGCCATATCCTCCAGCGCCGGTAAAGATGAGTAAAGACAAATCTTTATTTTTTTCAAGGAGTTCCTTTATTTCTAAGGAAATTTTTTTGATAATAGGGAGCCTCGCTTTATTAACTTTTGTTTTGTCTGTAATCAACGATCCTCCCAGCTTAATGAAAGCCAGCTTTTTCATGCCAATCATTATACTATCTTGGCCAAAAAAATACCCCGGCGTCCCGGGGCATTTTTATAACACTTGATTAGTCAAAAAATAGATTATTGACACGCCGAACCTGCTTTATATGTGGTTACACAATAATTTCCTGCTCGTCCTTTAGAGCTCTTACTATAATTACCATCATATACAAAACAAGTTAGAGTTCCATTTACATCAGTGCCTAAATTTTGATACATGGTTCCTTTTTTAGCTAGACAGTCATTCCTAACTTGCGTCCAATCAACAGCCGATGTTGCTCCGTTACCTGCACAAACTGAATTGTCTGTCTCATAACCAAGAACACAGGTTCCATTTGATCTTTTTACTCCTGTTTCATATTGACATGTACCATCAACATATACTTTAACTACTTTGTTAGCTGTACATGTTGCACTAGCTGTTGCTCCACCTAGAGGCTGTCCTACGGCCGGTGTACAAGCCGATGAGTCATATGAAATCGCCAGAGCACACGTATTGTTTGATTTCACAACGCCTGTATTATATCGGCACCAAGAACTGTCAAGGGCTTTATTGGCAATTACATTAGCTGTACATGTTGCTCCTGTCACATTAGTCGCACAGGTAGGATCTTTTCGTGCATAATTTGGACTTAAACATTTCAAGGAATTATTTTGAGGCCACCCGGATAGAGTCTTGAAACAAACTCCTACTCCGACAGAAAAATTACCAGATTTACAACCTGTTGATGGGGTAGCGGCTATATTACAAGAACCGTCTGTTGGTTTTTTCAAATGGCCACTTACACACTTGTAAGATGTTTGCCATTCTGTAACATAATCTTTAGCACATCCGGCTTCAGGAATCGTGTAGTTGACTCCTTTATATAGATACGAACAATCACCGGCTGCTTTGGGGGTACCACCAAGATTTTGGGTATTGGCATAGTTCATCACCCAAAAAGCGCCGACAACTGCTACGACTAAAAGAACTAAGTAAGTTAGGGTCTTATTGAAACAAATTTTGTTGTCTTTCATATTTTCACCCCCTCTCCTATAATAATTGATCAATTATTAACGATAGTACTTAATCTTAAATGTAGCTGAAAACATGAGGATTTGTCAAGTGTTACTCGACTTTGTAGATCTTGCTGCCCGCCAAAACATATATAGCATCCTGGAAAACAATCAGATCACTGCCCTTGGAGAGGATTTCCGAATTGACCTGTTCGATATATTCGCCGGTTTTACCGAGAACATAGACTGTTCCGCGGCTCTTATCCCAAAGGTAGATTTTTTCCAGGTCGCGCGAGGTGTAAACCTTGTTGAAAACTGGTTTGTCGTCGGGGAGGTCGACTTTGAAGCCGTCGCGGAGGCCGGACGTATATTTGACGATGATCGAATCTCCGGAAAGATACAGCGATCCGTCGATGGCTAAAGAAGAAACTCCGGAAAGGTCGATAGACTGACCGCTGGCAAAATAAGAGCTTTTGCTTCCGTATTCGCTCTCCCCACGCGGATATTTCCAGACTTCGTCTTTGCCTTTATCCAGCAAGTAAGCATTGCCATTGTATATATACATATCAACAATCTCGCCCCATTCCTTGTCATTGTCGATAATTTTCTTGGATTTCCCATCGCTCCCTACCCGGTAGACGCCGCTTCCTTTGGCAAAGAAAAAGCTTTCACTCTCAAAACCAGCAACCAGATTGGCCGACTTGATTTCTGACAGCTGATTTTTATCCAAAGATTTTTTTTCTAAAGACAACTGGTAGACAACGCCTCTTTTTTTGTCTAAGATAAAGGCTGTTTTTCCGTCGAGATAGATTTTGTCGCCGCCGGCGTTTTTGTCGTCAACCGAAAGGTCAAAAAATTCGCTGTATTTCCTCATTTCTTTTTTCAAAATCTTGTTTTCTGTTTCCTTGACCATTGCTTCCAGCTCTGTGACTTCTTTCCTCTTGCCGACGTCTTTATTCAATTTGGCAACAACGTCTTTGCTTTCTGAAATCAAAACCAGAGCCCGGCTCATATTCAGAAAAGCTACATCTTGTGCCGTCGACAGCTTTTGCGTCACTAGTTCTTTTGCCAGCTTTATTTTATTCATGGCGCCGGCGCTCGTTCTCCTCTGGTAGCCCAGGACCACGCTCCACAAAAGAATTATAAAGAGAATAAAAACCGTGATAAAAGTCAGGGTCTTTTGCCGGCCGATTGAGGCAAGATACTGCCGAAAAGAAACCAATCTGTCTTTCCAGGAAAAAACCGGCATCTCGTCAGATTCTGATGGTAAACCAACTGTCGTTTCATCATAAACCTGCAACAAATTCACAAAAAGCGCCACTGCCCCCTGGTCCTGCTTTGCCTTTAGAGAAGGCGTAATTTCATCAATAATTTCAGTCGGGCTGCGGTGGTCAAAAGTTTCTTCCAATCCCTGCCTTCCCGAAATCAAATTGAGAAAATTTTCCGTGACAAAAATGAAAAAATCCCCGTCATCGACAGGGCCGGAAGCGGTCGAGTCGTTTTCAATCAACAACCCGAGCTTGCCTTTTCTCCTGATATAAATTTCTCCGCTGCCGCTTGTTTTTAAATACAAAATGCTGCCTTTGAGATAAGCCGATGACAGGGAAAAACCGGTTGGCAGGTTTTTTTCCTTGATGACAGAAATAATGAAGTTTTCTAGAGCCGACAAACTGTCAATTTGGGCTGCCCGGATTTTTTCTTTGACAAAGTCCAGAACTTTATGGCCGGCTTCCTCGCTCATCCCTGAGGGCACTTCCAGCAAAAAAAACAGGTTATCCTGGGAAACGATTCCCGAGTAACCGCCGGTTTTTTGTTCTCCTAGATAAAACGCTACGTCAGGTTTAAACATAATTTCAAACTAAAAACAATGAAAAGATCAAAAGAATCAACGCTACAGCAATCTGCAAAGAACTGACAAAAGAAATTACGTACTGAAATTTATCCTCCAGAGTTCTGTTCATAATGCTGACCTGTTTGGATATAACAATGGCGTAAAGCAGATAAAGAATCGCCAATAATACAGCCGACACTTTAAAAAACTCGTCCACCACTTTGAGCGAATTGAATAGATTCAAAAAACCGTTAAGTTCCATGTCTTTTGCTCAATAACTTATTGATACTTTCTATTACCTTTGAAGGGAAAGGAATGTCGGCAAATTCGACATTGGCCTCGGTGCCGGCGGTCTGGACAAAGACGGTCCCAAAGTCGAATAGTGATTCAAAATATCCGCCGCTTTTGACGGTAATGTCTTCAATCTTATCGAGACGGGCTGTCGTCACCTCTTTATATAAAATGCTGTGAAAATCAACGTCTATAACACGCTTGTTTGTCACAATTCCCACATTGAAAAACCAGTTCAAAAAACTAAACCAAATAAAGCTAAAAATAAAAACAAACATAAAACTATTGAAGACAAAAATTTGGCTTACTGACAAAAAAGAAGGCAGAATAAAATTAAGACTAAAAATAACAATTAAAAGAATAATGGAGCTAATCACCCAATGCAGCTGGGTAAAAGGATGGGCGCGGAGGAGCAAAAGAATCTTCTCCCCGGACTCGTAAGTCTCAAATTTTATCTGGGGATAAACGCAGTAGGAAAATAAAACCCGGTTCTCTGATTTTGGATTGTTTTCCATCTAACATTATTATATACTATATAACTGCCCTGGTTATTGAAGCGACTTGGTACCACCCTTTTCCATCCCGAACAAGGAAGTGAAACGAGTCAGCGCCGATGATACTGACCCGCTTAGCGGGTAGGGAAAGTAGGTCGTAGCCAGGGCTTTTTTTATTTAAAGTCTTCTTTCTTGCAGGTTTTATAGATTGCTTCCAAGTCAACCTTCTTGCCCAAATACTGGCTGGCCATTGATTCAAGAGTAGAAATATTGTTGTTGAGCATACCTCCGACCAACGGTACGTATGAGGAAAGGTCATATTTTACTATCTGGCCGCCGGCTTTTACTTCCAAAGAAACTTTTTTGTTTTTGACAAACAGGTCATATTCCTGGTTGTTGTTTTTATAATGACAAACCAAAGGACCATTAAGATCAATGTTTAGTTTCTTGGAGACTAGCGGCGACGGCTTCAGCGTCGGTGTGAGAATACTATTCTTTACAGGCAGAGGCTGGTTTTGGTTGAATTTTATTATCAAAGACGAAACAATGATGATGATGGGAAGAATAATTATTCCTTTGGAGACAGTTGAAAAAAAGTCGTCCATATTATTCGCCTGATTGTAATTTTTTTGCTTCCGGAGGACCGACGAGGGATTTTCCGGTAATTGCCTTTACGTCGCCGTCCATACCCGAAATGCTGTCTATCACCTGGCGGATATTTTTTTCCTGTTTGGCCCACTTTTTGGTAAACCAGCGTTTTTCTATTTCCATTTCTTCTTGCATCTGGCTGTAAACGTCGGCAATTGCATCCATCCTGTTTTTGAATTCAATCCCGGTCAGATAGTTCCAAAGAATTTCTTTTTTATCCTGTTTATTTGTTTCTGATAGTCTGACAACGGCAATTCTCAATAAGGAATCTCTCAATAAAGTTGCCAACCCAAGGATGGAATCATAGTTGCTTATCCAGACTTCGTTTTTGTTGGCAAAATTCTTTATTCCGTCAGGCAAAACCTGGCTGACAATGACGGCTAAATCAGCGTTAACCATCCGCTTGTCCTGTTTTAATTTATTGATCCAACCGTCACTCCACGCTTTAGTTCTTTTTGATTCCCAAACAATCGACCCGACTATCTTTCCAAAATTATTCTTAACAATCTGTTGGATGTCGGCGCCGGTAATGCCTTTGGGTACTTCTTTGATTTCGTCATAAGGAAACTCTCTTCTTAAAATATTTTCTATTTCCAATTCCAGAACTTCCCCCTGGGTCTGCTGCGACCCTTGCTGCATTTTCCTCTTAAGTTCTTCTATTTGCTTCAAGTAATCGCCTTCTTTTTTTTGGTGTTCCAAGTTTTTCAAGCGGTTTTCCTCCAGAGCTTTTTTATAAGATTCATCGCTGATCTTTTTCCTTTCTTCGTCGAGTCGTCTTTGCGCTTTTAGCTCGATTTCTTTTTTTTCTTCTTCGAGCTTGGCTTTTTCTTTCCTAATTTCCATTTCGTTTTTTATAAACTGTTCTTCTTTTTTATTTTTTTCTTCCAGCTGCTCCTTGAGAAGTTTTATTTCCTGGAAGGACTGTTCGTTTTTCCTGGATTCGGCAGCCGCCAAAGCTTTTTTCCACATTTCCGGTTTTTGCTCGCGTTCGAACTTTTCCCTAACCTGGTGTATGAAGGCTTCTGTGGCGGGAAAAGTCTTGTGACAATGGGGACATTCAATGAGATCGTTCATAACGAGAATTATAGCAAATGTAGAGATATTAAAATCCTTACAATTGAAAAAACTATGGTATTATAATTAACTTATACTAAAATGGTAATAGCTATGACTAAAATCAAAATCGCCGATTTGGAAATGGATGTCAAAACCAAAGAGGTAAAAAGGGCCGGAAAACCTATTAACTTGACGCCAAAAGAATACGACCTCCTCCATTATTTGATGTTAAATGCTAACCAAGTTGTATCACGTAAAACAATCTTAAATAAAATCTGGAGGTATTCTCCCGAGATTGAATCTCGGGTAGTTGACGTCTACGTCGGATACCTCAGGAAAAAAATCGATTTCAAGAACAGGAAAAAACTCATCCGCTCCATCCGCAGCTTCGGCTACTCCATCAAGAAATAGCTTCTTTTTTTGGTAAAATATATATGTATTTTTTGGGAGATCGTCCAATGGTAGGACAACAGACTTTGGATCTGTTTATCTAGGTCCGACTCCTAGTCTCCCAGCAAGATTGGACACTTAATTATGAATAAGTTAATTAAACTTTTGTTAATTGTTTGTCTCGTCCTTATCGCTATCATTTTAGCAAAAAATCTATTTACTGAAAAAATAATATGGGAGTTCGTAGGATATCAATATAGATGGAATGAAAATTATGTGGCAAATTCTAGTTTAGCGACGCAGCAAGAATGTGTTTCTTACGGGAATGAGTGGTTAAAGGGACAGAATTCTTCTGACGCTCTTTTTACCTGTTCAACTGGATGCAGAGATGCTGGGTTTGGAAACAGTATGGAAGTTTGTAATTTAATTTGCGAATATGAAAAAACTGGACTTGTAAAATGTCGAAAATAGAGAATATCCAATTTAAATGATTCTATGGTAACACACGACAAAGAATTTAAGACTGATTTAACAAAGCTTTCAGATGAAGAATTGCAAAAACGGAGATTAAGATTTGTTGGTGGTCTATTTGATGGTGAAAAAGGAAGTAGAGATAATGTCGAAAAAGAGTCTCTTATACAAGAGATAGACATTGAAAGAGAAATGCGTTTAAAGAAAAACACAGAGAGAAGAAGTAATATTGCATTGTTAATCTCAGTGGTTTCACTTTTTATATCGATTATCGCTTTAATTATAAAATATTGGTTATAAGAATAAGTAGGGCCTAGACCGACACGCTCAGCAAACTCAAAAATTTATTTCAAAAATATAATGAAAAAAATAATTGATTTTTTAAATAGAGACTTAATTAAATTTGACGTGAATTCAAACAGTAAAATAATTAAGGGTAGAGAAAAATATTCTGGATTTTTTAGACGTTTTGGAGCTACAATGGTTGATCTCGTTTTGTTCTCAGTACTAATTATTACAATGGTCAAATTTCGCTTTGCAACTTTTTCTAATTCTTTTTTTCCTTCGCTATTGTTGATCTACCCGCTTTATGGCGCTATTTTTTTAAAGATTTACGGAATGACTTTAGGAAAATACGTATTTGGTATTAAATTACGAGGGGAAAATAATATAAAAATAAATTTTTTCACTTTAATAATTCGTGAATATATATTAAAACCAATATCAATAATTCCTCTAGGTTTTGGAATAGTGAGAATGTTTTTTGATCCCCATAAACAAACATATTATGATAAAAAAATAAAAACGGAAGTCGTGATATGGAGAAATGACTGGATTAACAGTTTATTCATATTTGCTGCTATTTTCGGACTAGTCTTCGAGATTATGGGTTATTTTTAAACCCCAAGATGATACAATGTTATAAGGACATTAAGGGTCTAGACCGACACGTTCAACAAAAACATATGTCATATTTCTTCTATATTCTCCGTTGTTCTGATAATACGCTTTATTGCGGACAGACTAATGATTTGGAAAGAAGAATCCAGGAGCACAATTTTGACAAAAATAAATCGGCCAAGTATTTGAGAGGAAGAACTCCAGCAAAACTTGTCTACTCGGAAAAATATCCGACATTACAGGAAGCAATGCGGCGGGAAGCAGAAATAAAAAGATGGCCAAAAGTAAAAAAGGAAGCTTTAGTTAAAGGCAAAAAAACCTTACTTATTTGATATAATTTTTTTCATATGAAAAAAATAGGAATTGTTGGTTTAGGAATTATGGGTAGAGGAATAGCTAACAATTTTCTTAAACATAACTATCAGTTGTTTGTCTGGAATAGAACTAAAAAAATAACGGAAGAATTTAAAAATAAAGGAGCGGTCGTTTGCGATTCTCCTTCCGAAATAGCCCAAAAAGCTAACATAGTCTTTGAAATAACGTCTAATGATAAATCTTCAAAACAAGTTTGGACGGGTAAAAATGGAATTCTATCTGAAGCAAGAAAAGATAATGTACTTATTACTAGTGCTACTTTATCTGCCCAATGGATTGACACTCTAATATCTTTATGTAAAAAAGAAAATTTAAACTTCATGGACATTGCCTTAACTGGTGGCAGAATTGGAGCAGAAACTGGTAATTTAATTCTTCTTTGTGGTGGAAAAGAATCAGCCCTTAAAGAACTAACTGTAGTTTTGCAAGCAATTTCAAAAAAAATTTACTATTTTGGACCAGTTGGTCATGGTATGAAATATAAATTAATTCTTAATTTCTTACAGGCAGTTCACGTTGTTGGTTTCGGACAGGCAATGAAAATTGCAAAAACTTATAATATGGATTTGAAAAAAGTCAGCGAAGCGCTAGTTGATAGACCAGGAGGAATAATTACGCAAATAGCCCAAAAAGCTTATTTCCAAAATCCTCCACCTATGACTTTTTCAATAGAAAATATTACTAAAGATTTAACATATGCAAAAAAATTAGCTAAAGCATTGGATCTTGGACTACTAGATAAAACGCTTACTCTATATAAAAAAGCCGTAAAAAAGAACATGTCTCAGCAAGATTGGACCGCCATCAATGAGATAATTTGAAGATAACTAAACTTTAATTTTTCTTTTCTTGATCTCTCCAAGCATCTTTCCGTCCAAAGGTCTACAAGAACAGTTTTTTGCATGGGCGACGTGCCAGACGACTCTCTGGTCCATTGTCGGACACCTGGGCATTTTGTTGGTCCGGTGCCAATCCGCATTGATTTTCATATCTAAGTATTTTATTACTGTCTAAAAAGCGTTTCAAATATTACTTTTTGACTATAAGTTGAAATCAATACATGCAAGTTTTTTAAAATAAAATCTTGATATAATTTTAGAATGATAAAAAAATTATTACTTTATTTGTTTGTCGTTATCGCAGCGGTGGTTTTTTATGTTATTATTACTAATCCAGAAGTAAAAACACCAAAAACTATGAAAGACAAATACCCGTTTCCACTAATCGACAGCAAAAAACAATATACCGCTACTCTCAATACCTCCGAAGGAAAAATTACCGTTGAACTCTATGCCGACAAAACGCCGGTGACGGTGAGCAACTTCGTCGCCCTGGCCAAAAAAAACTTTTATAACAACACTATATTCCACCGCGTCATCAAAGGATTTATGATCCAGGGGGGCGACCCCATCGGCAACGGCACAGGAGGACCAGGATACAAATTCAACGACGAACAGTTTAGCGGTGAATACACCAGAGGAACAATCGCCATGGCCAACTCGGGCCCCAACACTAACGGCAGCCAGTTTTTCATCATGCACCAGGCGGTTTCTCTCCCGAAAAATTATGTCATCTTCGGACAGGTCGCGGACGGCATGGATGTGGTTGATAAAATTGCTAATGCGCCTGTAAAACCTTCGGCTTCCGGGGAAAATTCGACTCCGGTGACGCCGGTTGTCGTCAAATCAGTCTCCATATCAGAAAAATAATCCGCTATAATCTAACTAATACAATTTTTGTATAGATTAACTAATGATCAGCACTACAATCATTTCCTTCCGAGAGTTTTTGGAGGCTTTTCTGATTGTCGGTGTTTTCCTGGGAATTTCAAAAAAACTCAAAATAAAAAAAGAAATAGAAATTGGAGTTGCCGCTCTTGTAGGAATATTGACATCTCTTCTTCTTTCAACAATAGTATACAGTTTCGGTGACCAAGCTCGAAGCGTTTTGAATGAAAAAAATGCCGAACTTCTCGAAGGATATCTTATGATTTTTTCGGGATTTTTTTTGGCCTATGTGATTTTTTCACTACACAACATCTTAAGGAGAAATCAGGGAGGCGATATAATTTTCAGCCATGAGAAACTGCGCGCCCACTCGTTTGATTTTTCCCTTTTTTCGACGATAACATTCCTGGTTTTCAGGGAAGGTTTTGAAATAGCTCTGTTTACAGCTTCGTCTTCCCTATTTTCCGCATTTATGCAGAATTTTATCGGTTTAATTGCCGGTTTTATCGGTGCATCAATTTTGGGTGTCGCCACTTTTGCAGCCTATGTAAAATTTCCCATAGCAAAAGTCTTCAAAACCACCGAATACCTGATAATTCTTCTCGGAGCTTCCCTTGTCCAAAACGGCTTGACCGAAATTCTGGAACATGGAATGAATATAGAGCTTGGAAAAATACTTTCTCTACCGCTGAAATTTCTGCCGGAAAAATCAACTGTTGCCGGCCATTTTATCAACAGTTTTTTCGGCATCGACCGCGAGTTTAGTCTTTCCAGACTTGTTATTATGTTAATATATGTATTGATAATCTATTTGATATTCTTTAAAAATAGAAGACTGAAAAATGAAAAAACTGTTTAAAACAATTAAAGAAATCTTTCCAACCTGGCTGATGACGTTTTTTTTAACGACGGCTATTTTTTTTACAATCTATGCCTCTATGCAGCAGGTTCTCCGCCAGACAACCTACGACCCACAGATAGAACTGGCACAGGACCTTGCCAATAATCTTAATAACGGAGTCAAGCTTCCCACCTTCAAGGGATATTTGGATATGGACAAAACCCTGGCAACATTTTTAATCGTATACAATTTTCAGGGAAAGCCTTTGGCTGCCAACGTCAGGCTTGACAGCAAAATCCCGTCGCCTCCATACGGAGTTTTTCAAAATGCAGAGAACTCAAAAGAAAACAGATTAACCTGGCAACCGAAACCAGGAGTGAGGATTGCTTCTATTGTCAAACCTTTCGGAAAAAAAACCGGCTACATTTTGGTCGGCCGCTCTCTAAAGGAAACAGAAAATAGAATTGAAAGAATCGGTTTCCTCATTTTTCTCGCATGGGCCGTTACCTCTATAGCCGGATTCTTTCTATTGACCCTGTGGCATATTCCTTAAAACCGGATTGACCTGGACGTTCTGAGCTGTCACGGTTCCGTCGGGATTTTCCGTACCGAAAACCGCCACTTTCACACCGGTTTTTAATTCGCTTTTATTGACTGTTTCCGCCTTATTTATTTGAGTCTTGTCAGACAAGATTACGATTTTGCTGCTTCCGTCCTGGAGCTTAACCGTAATTGACTTATCGTCGGCTGAAATAATATCACCGTTGACAGGTCTAAATCCTCCGCTGTTATTTACTCTTGTCCCTTGGCCATTTCTGACAAACTGTCCGTTTCCAGATTGACCGCTGCCAAACTGTCCGGAAAAATTACCCCGTTGGCTCTGCTGATATTTCATTCCACCATAAAAACCTATTCCTCCAACAATTAAAGCGATAACGATTGTTAATAAGTAATTATTTTTCATTTACTTTCACCGCCCTTCAAATATTTATCAAAAAATTGTAATGACCTTTCCATAGCCAAATTGAATCCTTGGGAAATATTATGATCGGCTCCGGGATAAGTATAGAGTTCAACTTTTTTATTCATGCTTTTCAGTTTTTCAAAAAGAGACTGAGAAAATGCCAATGGCACTTCTTCGTCTGATTCTCCATGATGAAGCTGAATTGGAGCTGTAATATCTTTTAGAAAATAGGTTGGATCGATTGCATTCCAAAAAACCGGGTTTGTTTTTGGTGCGCCGAACTGCTTAGTTAAATTTTGTCGATAGCGGTTACGAAGAGCCATTTCTGTCGGTCCAGGCCGGAAAGGCACACGTCTTTGCCAGTTGTTTAGTAAATCGTCATAAGAACCGACCACTCCTCCCCAAATCACCGCCGCTTTTATGTCGTTTGGCTTAACCGTTAGATCTCTTAAGGTAATATTTCCTCCCATTGAATGCCCCCACATTCCGATTTTATTCGGGTCGGCATCTTTGAATTTTTTTATCGATGAAACAGCATTCAAAATATCTACCGCATAAGCCGGAGAATAGTAGGCGCCTTCTGGCTGGCCTTCAGACTGGCCGTTCCCGCGGTAGTTTGACTTTAATACAATATATCCATTCATCGCAAAATAGTCGACATAGGCAATATATCTTTCTGTAGGGCTGTATTGGTCTGGCGGTATATGGCCATGGTTAAAAATTATCGCCGGCCAGCCGTTTTTTGGTTTTTCTCCGCTCGGGACTGTCAAAAGTCCGTAAATTTTCAGTCCTTCTGAAAGATAAGAAATAATATAGCGTTTGTAGTTAGATCCCGGATCCAGAGTTTCTTCGATTTTAATATCGCTGCCCGGAAATTTTTCCGTCCTCATCAATTCTACTGAAAGCGGATTTGTATTTATGTTTTTTTTCTTAACTTCAAGTGTCTGCTTTTTTACGTCGCTTTTATTCTTTAACAAAAAAATTCCCGATGCCATCAATAAAACTAAAAGCAATATAAAAAAAATATTTTTCATAGGATTATTCATACCTCAACGCTTCAATAGGCTGAAGATTAGAGGCTTTCTGAGCCGGATACCAACCAAATAAAATCCCAATGGCTCCGGAAACGCCGATCGCCAATAAAATAGCAGAAGATGAAATCGTAAAAGGCAGAGTCATTACCTGAGCCAAAATATAAGAAATTAATATTCCTATAATCATCCCGATAATCCCCCCGGCGAAAGTCAGTATTATCGCTTCAATCAAAAACTGGGTGATAATAGTTTTTCTCTTGGCTCCGAGCGCCTTTCTCAAACCGATTTCTCTGGTCCTTTCTGTCACCGTCACGAGCATTATATTCATAATTCCAATTCCTCCAACCAATAATGAAATGGCGGCAATTCCTCCCAAAAGTGCAGTGAAAGTCCCCGTCACCTGGGAAGCCGTGTTCAAAATGTCACTCTGGGAAAGAATGGAAAAATCCGCCTGAGTGGCGTCACTGATTTTATGACGCTCAAGTAAAAAATATCCGATTTCGTTTTGGGCGTCAGTCATGACGTCGGCTGACTTGGCTTCAACGGCTACTGACGACAAATAACTAACTCCATATAGCTGTTTCATCGCCGTTAATAAAGGTACATAGACAATATCATCCTGGTTTTGAAAACCTGACCCGCCTTTTGCTACAGTCACTCCGATGACTTTTAGCTGCTGACCTCCAACTCTAATCATCTGGCCTATCGGATTGGCATTATCACCAAAAAGATCGCTGACCACCTGCGGGCCCAATACCGCTACCTTTCTCATACTGTCGACGTCGTTTTGGCTGATAAAAACACCGCTCGCCAGATTGACTTTTCTTATATCTGCATATGCCGGATAGACGCCGACAACCTGGGTATTGGTATTATTTCTCCCGGCTGTTATCTGACTTCTCCTCTGTAGTTCGGGTGACAGTTTGTTGATTGTTGTAATTTTCGGAGTTGATTCTATAGCTTTGGCGTCATCGAGGGTTAAAGTCGTGCCGCCGCCAAAAGCTCCCCTCACTCCTCCTTCTGACCGCTGGTTTGAAGGCTGGATGGTCAGGAGATTACTCCCCAGGGATTCAATGTTATTTTCTATTGATTTTTGGCTGGCTTGACCGAGAGATATCAAAGCAATGACGCTTCCTATCCCAATGACTATTCCGAGAATCGCCAAACCGGTTCTCATCTTATTCAAAGTCAAAGTCCCCAGACTTTCAAAAAATGTTTCTATCAAATCTTGCATATTATATCGTTTTTGCTTTTAACTTATGACCGTTTTTTTCATCTTTGACTATTTTTCCGTCTTTGATATGAATGATTCTCTTTGCATGGCTGGCGATGTCGGGTTCATGAGTTATCATAATAATCGTATGACCTTCTTCATTCAGTTTTCTGAAAATATTCATTACTTCTTCTGCTTGGACCGATGCAATATTTCCCGTCGGCTCGTCAGCCAAAAGAATCGACGGATTCATCGCCAATCCTCTGGCAATCGCGACTCTTTGTTGCTGTCCTCCTGATAATTGATTCGAAGTGTGATTCATCCTATCTTCAAGCCCGACCATTTTCAGATATTTCCGCGCCTTTTCAATCCTCTCCTCTTTTGGAACGTTGGCATAACGCATCGGTAGCATGACATTTTGCAGAGCTGTCGTCCTCGGCAAAAGATTAAACGCCTGAAAGATAAATCCGATTTTCTGATTTCTTATTTCAGCTGCATCGTCGTCTGTCAGCTGACTAACGTTGACATCGTCCAAAATATATTCGCCTGTTGTCGGCTGGTCTAAAACTCCGAGTATGTGCATCAGAGTAGATTTACCCGACCCTGAAGGACCCATAATGGCAACGTATTCGCCTTTATTTATTTCAAATGAAATGTCCGATAGAGCTACTGTTTCGACAGCGCCAGTGTTGTAGATTTTTGAAATTTTTTTTACTTTAATCATGGTTAACGAGCGATTCTAAAAGCGTTTCCGCCTCCGCTGAATGACCCAAAAGGCGAAGTTGTATTGGTAGTAGAATTTGTCGAAGTCTGTTGAGTCGTACTCGTGACAACAACGTCGCCCTCACTTAACCCTGATGTAATCTCGGTATTTTCATCAGAAGCCAACCCGATTTCGACAGCAACTGATGCTGGTTTTCCGTTTTTCATTACCTGAACGGTCGAGGATCCGTTTTGAGTTGTCACGGCTGTACTTGGTATCATAAGCACTTCGTCTTTGGTATTTGTAATGATGCTTGCCGAAGCTGCCATGTTCGGCAAAATTTCTTCTGACTTTATATCTAATAGAATTACCGCCGGATAAGAAGTCACATTCGAAGAGACAGATCCGCTCAAATCAATACTGATGACTTTTCCTGTAAATGTTTTATCCGGAAAGGCATCAAATGTGACGGTCGCTTTGTCGCCGACCTTGACTTTTGGAACATCTATTTCCGACAAGTTAATTGAGATTGTCGGCATGGCGTCGGTCCTGATGGCGGCAATCTTATTTGTCGTCGCCGAAGTATTGCTGCTGGACTGGGAATTAATGACAGAACCTATCTGTAATGACAGACCCGATACTGTTCCGGAAATTGGAGCGTATATGGTTGGAGACGCCTGCTGATAAGAATACCAGGCCGAGTTTAAAGACGTTTGCGCTTGAGTGACGGCTTTTTCCTGGAGCTTATATTTTGCCTCGGCTGAAAGCCAGTTATCCTGGGTTGTCAAAAATTCTGTCTGTGACTGGCGCTCTGGAGTATTTGGGGTACCATCACCGTTCTCGTAATTTTTGCTTGTCGCTAAGTTAAAATAAGTCTGCCATTTTGAGAATAAATCTGATTGAACTGAATATAAGGCGTCTTTGGCAGATTGGGAGGAATTTTGGGCTGAAAGATAACTCGAATAAGCTTGGGAGTTTTTTTGCTGTCCTTCGAGATCTAATTCAAGCTCAGCTATCTTGTCGCCTGTCTTGACTTCATCACCATCTTTAACGAAAAGTTTTTTGACCACGCCGGTCGCTTCTGTTGTGATATTACTGTTATTTGTTGCCGCCACTGTCCCCGACCCTGTGACTGAAACAATTAAAGTACCCTTTTGCACGGTTGAAGTCTGATATTGAACCTTATTGGTGCCTGAAGACGTAATTTTTGAAAAAACAAACCAGCCTGCGGCCAAAATCAACAGGACAATCAATATTTTTTTTAAAAGGGAAAGCTTTACTAACCAATCCTTAATTTTACTCATCAATGAAATTGTAAGAAACAATTCTTAAAACTAACTGAAAACCGGCAGTTCAATATTTACTGTCGTTCCTTTTCCTACCTTACTATTAATATAGATGTTTCCTTTGTGGAGGTCAATGATTCTTTTGGCAATTGACAGTCCCAATCCATACCCACCACTTGTCGACTTAGTCCTTGCTCTGTCTGCTCTATAGAATCTGTCAAAAACACGCGGGAGTGACTTTTCGTCTATTCCTATTCCTGTATCTTTTATAGAAACAGTCACATTCTTCGGATTTTTTTTGGCGTCGATATTTATTATCGTATTTTCCGAACTGTACTTTATTGCATTGTCTAAAACAATAACCAGCAAATCGTGCAGGCTATAGCGATTTCCCTTGACGATTCCGTTTTTAACCTGGTTTTTTATTTGAATTTTTTTCACTCCGGCAACCGGTTTCATTTTTGAGACCGCTTCTCTGACAAGAGCCGCTAATGAAAGTTTTTCAAACTCCATATTCCCATTCGGTTTTTGATACTGGCTTATTTGCAGAAGCCCCTCGGAGAGTGACTGCAGTTTATTGACTTCATCAATACTTTCGCTGATGATTTTTTTCGCTGAATCAAGGTCTATTTTTTTGTCGCGTAGTCCCACTTCCATGGCTGTTTTTAACGATGTCAAAGGCGTCCTTAACTCATGAGAAGCATCGGAAATAAATTGATTTTGTTCTTCGACCATTTCGGCAATCGGCTTTAATGTTTTCCCGGCGAGAAAATAACCGAGACCGCCGGAAGACACTAAAATAATTCCGTTGACCACAACCAAAGACAGAATTATTCTTTGTTTTGTTTCATTAACTAAATCTGTGTCAAAATCATTGGGCGGCACTAGTGTAAAACCGCCGTTTAAATCGTGGAAGAATCTCACTCTTTGGACTCTGGCAAATCTTTCAACTTCCTGAGTCAAACCTCTATAGATAATACAACTGAATGAGACGCTGACAAACATTATTGTCAGGAGATACCAAGCGGTAAGCTTCAGGCGGGCGGTATTAAACATTATTCAATTTTAAATCCAAAACCTCTAACTGTTTTTATCATTTCTTTTTTGTTATTAAAAGGCAGGTCTATTTTATTTCTCAAATTCCTTATATAAACCTCAACCGTATTGGGAAGAATATCGGCGTCATAATCCCAAACGTGGGAGATAATCTGGTCTTTGGTCATTATTCTGCTTTTATTTTTCATCAAATATTCAAGTAGGGAAAATTCTTTATTCGACAGTTCTATTAATTTTCCCGCGCGTTTTACTTCGAAAGACTTTGAGTTAAGTGTCAGATCGGAAACAGCCAGCGTCTCGTCAACTGTCACCTTTGGCCGGCGGACCAATGCCCGGATACGAGCCAAAAGCTCTTCAAAAGAAAACGGTTTTGTTAAATAATCATCAGCTCCGCTATCAAGCCCTTTGACTTTATCCTGAATCTGACCTTTGGCGGTCAAAATCAAAATTGGCGTGTGGATTTTTTCCTTGCGTAGTTCTTTGGTGATGTCAATGCCGTCCATGCCCGGTAACATAAGATCAAGAATAATAACGTCATATTCTTCTGTCGAGGCAAAATCATAACCGTCTTCTCCATTATAAGCAACGTCGACAGCATAACTTTCCTGTTCCAAGCCTTTTTTGATAGAGTTGGCAATCCTGTGCTCATCTTCAACCACCAGCATTCTCATGAAACTAATTATAGCCTCTAAGCTGAAAAACTGCTGAAAATAAATCCCAATTCTAAAATAGACTTATGGTATATAATTTCCTTATCAAATATGGAGGCCGTATTATTCTCTTTACTTACTTTCGTCTCAACCAGTCTTGGCGGGCTTTTCAGCTTGAAAAACCGCGACAAGCTCCACTACATCATGAGTTTTACGGCCGGAGTCCTCTTAGGAGTATCGTTTTTTGACATTATTCCTGAAGCTTTTGGAATAATCAGCAAAAATAATTTAGATATTAATTATCTGACGATACCTATCGTTGTCGGGTTCCTTTTCTTTCATTTTCTCGAAAAAACTATTCTTATTCATCATAACCATGAAACAGAATACGCCGAACATAAACATCCAAACATCGGCTTAACCGGCGCTTTAGGCTTGGTTTTTCACAGTTTTCTTGACGGAGTCGGTATTGGTTTGGGATTTCACATCAACAGCCACATAGGATTATTGGTGGCAATCGCAGTCATCTCTCATGATTTTTCCGACGGATTAAACACTGTCTCTTTGATGCTCACGCACAAAAATACCACGAAAAAAACTATTTATTTATTGCTTCTTGATGCCACCTCCCCGATTCTGGGAGCCCTTTCTACTCTTTTATTTACTATTCCGGATAAATATTTAGTAGTCTATCTTGGATTTTTCACCGGTTTCCTCCTCTATATCTCCGCGAGTGATTTATTACCTGAAGCTCACAGCAAACACAGTTCTTATAAATTGATCGGTTTGACTGCTTTAGGAATTATCTTCATCTTTTTTATCACTAGACTTATACAATGAAGTAGTATAATTATTTCTTAAAATAAAAATGGATAAAGCAATCGAAGTAAAATCTTTGGTCAAAAAATTCAACGATTTTGTCGCGGTCAACGACATTTCTTTTGACGTGAAAAGAGGGGAAATATTTGCTTTCTTGGGGCCGAACGGCGCCGGGAAAACTACGACAATCAAAATGCTGACAACTCTTCTCCACCCGACATCCGGACAAATATTAGTCAATGGATACGACCCGGTTAAAGATCAAAATAACGTAAGAAAGTCATTTGGAATCGTATTTCAAGATCCATCTCTTGATGACGAACTGACTACCTATGAAAATATGGAATTTCATGGAGTGCTTTATGGACTGGATAAAAAATTGATGACAAACAGGATCGAAGAACTCCTTAATATAGTCGACCTTTGGGACAGAAAAGATTCGCTTGTTAAAACTTTTTCCGGCGGCATGAGGCGGCGGTTGGAGATTGCCCGGGGACTTCTCCATCATCCAAAAGTATTCTTTCTCGACGAACCGAGCCTGGGCCTTGACCCGCAGACGAGAACCCACCTATGGAACTATGTCAAAGATCTTAATAAAAAAGAAAATATTACAATTTTTTTCACGACTCATTATATGGAAGAGGCGGAAAGAGTCGCTGAACGGATTGCTGTTATTGACCATGGAAAAATAGTCGCCCACGGCACCCTTGATGAATTAAAAAAACACACATCAACTAATACTCTTGAGGAGGCGTTTCTCAAGTTGACCGGAACAGAAATAAGAGAAGAAGAGGCCGGCGCCGCCGATCATTTAAGAATGGCGAGAAGAATGTGGAGGAGAAAATAATATGAATACTATATATATACTTTGGCTGAGGCAGTTAAAAAGATATTTAAGATCCCGGTCGAGGATTATTGGTTCGATTGGACAGCCGTTACTTTTTTTAGTAGCTCTTGGTTTTGGTTTGGGTCCGATTTTCAAACGCGCGGGAGACGGCAATTATATTGATTTTTTGGCGCCTGGAGTCATTGCCCAGGGAATCCTTTTTACGGCAATTTTTACTGGTATCGAATTGATTTGGGACAGACAGTTTGGCTTTTTGAAAGAAACTTTGGTCGCGCCAGTCTCCAGATTTCAGATAATGCTCGGCAGGACTATCGGTGGAGCCACTATAGCGACTATTCAAGGTGTAATTATTTTCTTTTTGACTTTGCTTGTCGGCTTCCGGCCTTATAGCTTGGCAATGTTGCCAATAGCATTAGTAATAATGTTTCTCACCGCTCTTTTTTTTACTGCCCTTGGTACAGCCATCGCCTCCACTTTAGACGACATGCAGGGATTCCAATTGATTATGAACTTTTTGGTTTTGCCTTTATTTTTCCTTTCCGGCTCTCTTTTTCCCCTAAAAGGAGCTCCGGCATTATTAACCCTTATCGCCAAGTTTGACCCTTTGACTTATGGAGTAGATGCTTTAAGATCTTCGCTGGCAAACGTTACCCAGTTTGGTTTGGTGAATGACATAGCAATTTTAGGAATTTTGACCGCGATTATTCTCTATATTGGCAGTAAACTGTTTTCAAAAATTGAAATTTAATTTTGATTTCTTTTTACGACTCTTCTCTGAACGATGGAAAGAACTTTTTTGCGGATGCGGAGATTAATTGGAGTAACTTCTAGAAATTCGTCGTCAACAATAAAATCGAGGGCCTGCTCAAGACTCAAGACCGTCGCCGGAGTCAAAGCAACCGATACTCCCTCACCGGCTGAACGGTTGTTTGTCAATTTCTTTTCCTTGCAGACATTGACTTCAATGTCGATATCACGGCTGGCGACACCGACAACCATGCCTTCGTAAATTTTTTCCCGCGGCGAAACAAACAGGATTCCACGGTCTTGCGCATTGACCAATCCGTAAGTCATCGCCTCGCCTGGCTTGACGGCAATCAAAGCTCCATTTCTAATCGATTCAAGCTTCCCGCCTTTTGGAAAATATCCCAAAAAGTACGTACTCAGAACTGCAGTTCCCCTAGTCTTAGTCATTAAGATGCTTCTTATTCCTAATAAATTATTGTCGGATATTTTATATTTCAACTTGACTGAATTGCCGCCGGAAACCATATCAAGCATTTCGCCTTTTCTCTTGCCGAATTCTTCGGTGATTTCTCCCATAAATTTTTTCTCGGCATCAATCGTTACTTCTTCATATGGTTCGCTCATCACCCCGTCAATTTTTTTATAAATGACCTGCGGTTTTGAAACTTGGAGTTCAAATCCTTCTCTTCTCATGGTTTCGATGAGAACAGACAAATGGAGCTCTCCCCGGCCGGCAACGATAAAATTGGCGCCTTCCTGATCCTGTTCTATTTTTAATCCAAGGTTGGTTTCTTTCTCTTTCAGCAATCTTTCGTTAATCTGACGGGATGTTCCGAGTTTCCCTTCTTTTCCGGCAAAGGGGCTGGTGTTCGGGCCGACGGTAATCTTAATAGTAGGTTCTTCGACTTTAATTGTCGGCAAGCTGACAGGGTTGACAGGGTCAGTAATGGTCTGTCCTATTGTCAGCTCGGGAATTCCCGCTATGGCAACGACATCGCCAGAACTGACATTGTCGACTTCTTTTTTTTGCAGGCCCTCATAGGTATAAAGCTTCTGCGCTCTATAGTTGCCTAAAATTTTGTTATCTTCAACCAAAACAATCGGCTGGTCTTTTTTGAGAGAACCCTGGGAAATTTTTCCAATACAGAGCTTGCCGACATAGTTGTCAAAGTCCAAAGTGGAAATCAGCATTTGAAAGGGTTTGTCTTCATTTTCGGCAACATTGGGAATTTTTTTCATGATGGTTTCAAAAAGAGGGCTCAAATCTCCTGGAGTATCCGAAGTATAGCGGGCCGGTAAATCGAAAAAAACCTTTCCATCACGGCCGACTGCGTAAAGTGTCGTAAAATGCAGATGTTTTTCATGTTCAGCCAGTTCCAAAAACAAACTTTCTACGTCGTTTAATACCTCTTTCGGCCTGGCGTCCCTTTTATCGATTTTATTGATTATGAGAATTATTTTAAGATGGGCCTGAAGGGCTTTTTTCAAAACAAATTTAGTTTGAGGGAGCGGACCTTCAGCGGCATCAACAAGAAGAATTGCGCCGCTCGCCATATTGATGGTTCTTTCCACTTCTCCTCCAAAATCAGCGTGTCCTGGAGTATCAATGATGTTTATTTTTGTTTCTTTATAGAAAACGGCGGTATTCTTAGCAAGAATTGTAATACCTTTTTCTCTTTCCAAATCATTAGAATCCATTATTAAAGTTTCGCCCATTTCTTTTTGGTTGTCCCGGAAAGTGTGGGTCTGCTTCAACATGGCGTCGACCAGGGTAGTTTTACCGTGGTCAACGTGGGCGATAATGGCGATGTTTCTTATTTCCATAAATAAAAAATAATCCCTCCAAACGGGATTATTTATCCCAATATTATACTCTTTTTTCCTTGATGGATGAAAGAAAAACAAAGGGTAGCCATTTGTATGTTACAATTATCGCATGAAAATAGGAAAAGTGCTATTGATGGGTCGCCCAAACGTCGGAAAATCAACCTTTGTCAACAATCTTATCGGCCAAAAAGTCGCCATCACATCGCCCAAACCGCAAACGACCCGTTTTTCCATCAAAGCCCTTTACGAGGATGACCGGGGAAAAATTATTTTTGTCGATACTCCGGGCATATTCGGAAAAGCAGAAGACCAACTTTCTAAAAGAATTAACGAAAGAACTCTTAATGTTATTAAAGAAGACGTCGACCTGGTTATTTATATGATTGACCATACTAGGAAACGCGACTTTGAAGAAGCCAGGGTTTTGGGGTTGGTGCGGAAAATAGAAAAACCCAAGATTCTCGTAATTAACAAGGTGGATTCACAGGAAAAATCATATCTACCGCAATATAAATTTTTGGAAGATGAGTTTTCATCTGTTTTTGAGATATCTGCCCTCCATAAAACTAACTTCCGTCTTTTAATGGAGAAAGTTTTCGAATTGCTGCCTGATAAATCAAGCGAAGAAATACCCAATGACTTAATCTATCCCGTGCTGAACATCGACAGCAAAATTTTTATCTCTGAATTAATCCGGGAAAAAGTTTTCCTGATGATGGGCGAAGAGATTCCTTACCGGACCATGGCGATCGTCGATGAGATTTCCGAAAGAAAAAACGGCATCACCTACATCAAAGCCAGGATTCTAACGACAGACGACCGCTATAAAAAAATGCTCATCGGGAGCCAAGGACACAAAATCAAAGAAATCGGAAGCTATGCAAGAAAAGAGATCGCTCTGGCAATCAACAAAAAAGTTTATTTGGATCTAACTATTGAAACCGACCCCCACTGGCAGGAAACTTATTATTAGACTAATTTGCCCAATCTTTTAATGCATTCTTCTTTTCCTAAAATTTCCATCGATTCATTAAGGGGTGGGGAGATTTTTTTACCGGTAATGATGACACGTAAAACCATAAAAAATTCCCCGGCTTTAATTCCTAGTTTTTTAACCAGCGCCTGCATTGATTCGCCAATTGCATTTGCTTTCCATTCGCTGATTTTTTCCAATTCTTCCTTCATGTTCTTCAATAAAGCCTGTTTGGCTTCCAATCGTATCTCAAATGATTCTGGAGGCTTAAAGAAAAATTCGCAAAGCGGCAGATAGTCGGCAAGTTTTTTAATCCTTTCTTTAATTAAGGGTATTGTTTTTCCAATTATTTCTTCTGGGTATTTTTTGTTATAGAATTCATAAATCTTCAGTTTTAAATCTTCATTTTCTATATCTCTAATGTAAACTCCGTTCATCCATTCGAGTTTCACCGGGTCAAAAACTGGTGCGGTTTTTTGGATATCTTTAATGTCAAAAACCTTTATATACTCCTCGAGTGAGAAAACTTCTTTTCCTTCGGGATGACTCCAACCCATTAGAGCCAGATAGTTTAATAAGGCTTCGGAAAAAATTCCCTTATCCAGATACCACGAAGTCCAAACCGGGTTTTTTCGTTTTGAAAGCTTAGATTTATCAGGATTTCTTAAGAGGGAGATATGGGCAAAGACCGGCAGCTTCCAACCAAAAGCCTGGTATAAAATTACGTGCTTCGGAGTCGAAGGCAGCCACTCTTCGCCGCGGATTATATGACTTATTTCCATCAGGTGATCGTCGACGACGACTCCCAGATGGTATGTAGGAAATCCGTCTGATTTTAATAGAACCTGGTCGTCAAGGTTCTTATTATCAATAGTAATCTCTCCGCGGACAACGTCATTAAACTTAACCTGTCCTTCGGGAATCAACAAACGGACAACATGGGGAAGATTTCTTTCTTTGACTTGTTCGACAATTTCTTTTTGGTTAGAAAAACATAGGCGGTCGTATTTGGGGATCTGCTTTTTTGCCACCTGCTCTTCTCTCATTTTTGTCAGCCTTTCCGGAGTACAAATGCAGTAATACGCTTTTCCTTTATCAACCAATTCTTCCGCGTGTTTTTTATAAATATTCAGCCTCTCTGATTGTCTGTAAGGGGCAAATTTTCCGCCGGTATTTGGCGACTCATCGGCAACTAGGCCGATTCTATTGAAGGTGTCGAGCATCTTTTCTTCGCCGCCTTTGACTAACCTGGTTCTATCAGTATCTTCAATGCGAATTATAAACTGGCCGTGATTTTTCTTGGCCCAGGCATAGTTCATTAGGGCTGCGGCAATACTGCCGACGTGGACATCCTGTCCTGTTGGTGAAGGAGCAATCCGGGTTCTAACCATGAATAAAATTATATAATATTCGCCCTATTTATATTCCATGTAGCTTTTTAAGGTATCTTCTACTTCTTTCCAGTTTAGATTTTCAAAAAAAGCATCGATATAGCTTCCCCTGTTTACTCCGTAATCAATAAAATAAGCGTGTTCATAAGTATCGAGGGCCAAAATAGGCTCGACCTCCCACATAGGAAAAGTATTCTGCGAATCGCCAAGATAGTTGACTAGTCTTTCTTCCCGCCAGTTCCAACCGGTCCAGACCCAGCCGCGGGCGGCAATGCCAGTAGCTTTAAGGTCTTTTTTGTAGACGTCAAAACTCCCGAAATCTTTTTCAATCTGTTTCAAAAGGTCACCGTTTGGAGAACCGCCTTTTCCGCCAAGATGAGAAAAATAAATTTCATGGTTGACGACGCCCCCCCAGGCAAAAGAAAGCTCAACTTTGAGCTCACGAACTGCTGAAAAAACCTGGTTGGCTTTTGCCAAGTCGTCCTCGGTCAAAGCGGCTAATTTTTCCTGGATTTCATTGTATTTGTTAACGTATCCTTGATAAAGCTTAAGATGTTCTTCGATTGTTTTTTTGGAAATTCCCTTCATTGTAAACAAACTGTCGGAAAATTTTTCTGCCTCAAGTTTCATTGCTTTCATATAACTATTATTTAACTAGTAATAGTTAAATTGTAGACTTTTTATTTTTTAGTGTCAATTAGATCGGATCGTTTTTTTTTAGTTTCTTCTACTGCTTTTTCACTTTTCCATTTTTCGATTTCTTTATGGTTGCCGCCGGTTAAAATTTTTGGCACTTTCAAACCATGGAATTCTTCCGGCCTAGTATATTGTGGGTACTCTAATAGTTTTTTTCCTTGAATATTAAATGTTTCGTTGATAGTCGCCTCTTCTTTTTTCAAAACTCCCGGAATGAGACGAACAACAGAATCGGTTATCATCGCCGCCGGTAGTTCCCCACCCGTCAAAATAAAATCCCCGACTGAGACTTCCTCGTCAATAAATTCAGTCACTCTTTCATCAACCCCTTCATAATGACCAGCAATAATTATTAAGTTGTCTGACTTTGAATATTCCTGCGCTTTTTTTTGATTGAACTGTTTTCCTTTTGGGCTAGTTAAAATTACTTTTAAATTTTTACCTACATTTTTGACTTTTTGTAATGCTTTATGAACAACATCAACCCGTATCACCATTCCCGCTCCTCCTCCATAAGGCCTGTCGTCAACAGTACCATAGTCATCGATGGCAAAATCCCGAAGATTTATAATTTCCACCTCGACCAGTTTTTTTTCCTGCGCCCTTTTTATTATGCTTTCTTCAAAAAATCCGGAGATCATTTTCGGAAAAAGGGTAATTATAGAAATTTTCATTTTATTTAAAAGCAACTAGAAAAAAACCGGAAATCATCAATAATCCTCCAATAACGGATTTAAAAGAAATATTTTCTTTTAGAAAAACCATACTCAATATTAAAGTACCCAATGGTAACATTAAAACAGCCAAACTTACGTTAAAAGCATTTGTTGATTTTTGAACGCCGGTGACATAAAAAATTTGAGCTAAAAACCAAGAAGTAAAGGCGTAGATTAATATGACAGCCCAATTATTTATTGATAACTTTTCTTTGACTATAAAAAAAACCGGCAGATAGAATAGCGATCCGATTATTGATCCAATCGCGGAAAGAAAAAAAACATTTGTTGTTGGAAAAAATTTTTTTATAAAAATTATTTCGCTGGCGTAAAGTAGCTCGGCAACAATTACATATATTAAACCAACATCCATAGTAAAATTATAGCAATGAAAAAGCTTATTTTAAGACTTATTAAAGGATATCAGAATACTAAATTCTTCCGAAGTACAATTCTCAAACAGCTATATCTAACCGACGCCGTCTGCCGCTTCCGCCCCACTTGTTCCGACTATACTTACCAGACAATAGAAAAATATGGAGTCGGCAAAGGAATATTGTTAGGATTAAAAAGAATCATCCGCTGCCACCCTTGGAATAAAGGCGGCTATGATCCTATTCCCTAGCGTCAGAGACTTTTTTTGCCCTCGATAAGAATGCTTCTTGGGCTGCCTTGACGTTTTCCTGTTTTCCGCCCCAAGCCTTCAAACCTTCCTGTTGAAGAGCCCGGCCAAAAGAATAACTCAACTGCCAAGGAAGATTTTTATACGCCTTGTTCATTGTCTGCAAATATTCTGTCGACTGGTCGGGAGTCAGGCCACCTGACAAAAATACAATCCCGGGTACTTCCGGCGGAACGGTTTTTTGCAAGGTCTCGACAGTCAAGCGGGCGATTTCATCAACTGCCGCCTGTTTTGAGGCATCTTTTCCGGAAAGGACCATGTTCGGTTTCAGAAGCATTCCGTCGAGCTGAATATTAAATTCTTTCAACCAATAAAAAACATCTTTTAATACTTCTTCTGTGACTTCTCTGCTTCTGTTGATATCGTGGTCTCCTGCCAACACCAATACTTCCGGTTCGACTATCGGCACCAGTCCTGACCGCTGGGAAAGAAATGCATATTGTGCCAGGCCGACTGAATTTACTGTAATCGCCGCTTTTGTCGGCATATCTTTATCAACTTTATATACCGCTCTCCACTTAGCAAAAGCGCAGCCGAGGGTTTTATATTCAGCTAGTCTTTCTTCTAATTTATCCAGCCCCTGGGTGAAAGTTTCTTCTTTTTCATTAAATTTGACGGTCCCTTTATCGACCTTTATTCCCGGGTAAACATTTTTTAACTTAAGAAAATCAGCGATCAATTTTCCGTCGGTCATCGGTTGTCTCAAGGTTTCGTCAAATAAAATAATTCCGCTGATTGCGTTTTCAAACCCCGCAGCATGGACCATAATTTCCCGCCAAAGAGAACGGTTCTCAATGGTTGATTCCACACCAATTGCGTCTAAACGTTTCTTCATCGTCCCGACGCTTTCATCTGCAGCAAGAATTCCTTTCTTAGGAGCAACTATTTCCTTCGCAACCTTAGTCAATTGGTCATTTGATGTCATAATAAAAACATTCTATAATTATCAAAAAACAAATGCAAGTTGACAAAACCCTATCTAATTTGTAAATTATAGACAACCAATATGGACCGAAACCTCGCCCTTGAATTTGTCCGCGTAACCGAAGCCGCTGCTATTGCCGCCGCCCACTGGGTAGGACGGGGAGAAAAAAACAAAGCCGACGGAGCCGCTGTCGACGAAATGAGAAAAAGATTTAATAATGTCGATTTTAAAGGACTGGTTGTCATTGGCGAAGGAGAAAAAGATGAAGCGCCGATGCTTTATACCGGAGAAAAAGTCGGTACAGGCCGCGGCCCGCAGATGGATCTTGCTATCGATCCCCTTGAATGTACAGACAGCGTCGCCCACGGAAGATACAACGCCTTAGCTGTCATTGCCGCCGGAGCACACGGAAGTCTACTCCACGCCCCGGACACCTACATGGAAAAAATAGCCACCGGTCCGGAAGCCGCCAAAGTTATAGACCTTGACGATTCCGTAACTAATAATATTAAAAAAACCGCCAAAGCAATCGGCAAGGATGTGAGAGAAATTACCATTATGATGCTCGACCGGGAAAGAAACTATCCGATTATGAACGAAGCCAGGTCAATCGGCGCCAGAGTAAGGTTGATCACGGACGGCGACGTCGCCGCCGGCATCGCCACCTGTATCCCGGAATCAGGTATTGACCTTTTGATGGGAAGCGGTGGATCAACCGAAGCAGTTCTGGCTGCGGTCGCCCTGAAAATCCTTGGTGGGGAAATGTTGAGCCGGTTTAAACCGAAAAAAGAATCTGACGTTGGCAAAATTAAAGCCATGGGAATAAAAAACGTCAAAAAAATCTTTACTGCGTCCGACCTTGCCCGCGGCGACGAGTTGACTTTTACGGCAACAGGAGTCATCGACGGCCCGTTTTTACAAGGCGTTATCTTCAGGAAAAACCGGACTATTACCCATTCTATTGTCATGAGAGCCAAGTCAAAAACCATCCGCTATATCACTACTCATCACCATTTGTATAAGGTAAAATAAATATAGAATGAAAAGAATTAAAGTTGGTCTAAACGGTTTTGGCCGTATCGGAAGAGCCTTCACCAGAATTGCCTTATCAAGAGATGTTTTTGATTTAACAGTAATCAATACTAGAAAGACTCCCAATTCGATGATGGCCTACCTACTCCAACACGATTCTGTCTACAGAACTTTTAATAAAGAAGTTAAAGAAGAAACCGACGGCATTTCAGTTAACGGTAAAAAAATTACCACACTTCTCAATGATAAACCAGAAAATATTCCTTGGGATAAATATAATGTCGACGTTGTTGTTGACGCCACCGGCGCTTTCCCGAAAAAACCCGATTTAGCTAAACATTTAAAAGGTTCGGTAAAAAAAGTCGTTTTGTCGGCCCCTGCCAAAGATGAAGAAACTCCTTTTGTCGTTTTGGGAGTCAACGACGATAAGTTTGATTTCAAAAAAGAATCAGTTATTTCTATGGCTTCGTGCACTACAAACTGCGCCGCACCCATGTTTAAAGTAATCAACGATAATTTTAAAGTGCAGACCGGCTTTTTGACAACGGTCCATGCCGCGACAATTAGTCAAAGCCTGTTGGACGACGCCGGTAAAAAGGAAGACAGATCGAGAGCCGCTTTTATTAACATAGTTCCTTCAACAACTGGGGCCGCTAAAGCCGTTGCCCGCGTCATCCCCGATTTGAAAAACAAGGTCGACGGCATGTCTCTCCGGGTTCCAGTCGCCACCGGATCAATTACCGATATCTCCGTAATAGTGGAAAAACCAACTAATGCTGATGAAATCAACCAAAAATTTAAAGAAGCTTCTGAAAAACTGATGAAAGGAATCCTTGGCTATGAAAAACAGATATTAGTTTCATCTGATTATATCGGTTCTTCTTATTCCTGCATCTTTGACGCCAACTACACCAAAGTCATCAACGGCAACCTGGTCAAAATCTTCGGTTGGTACGACAACGAGTGGGGCTATTCAACCAGATTAGTAGATTTAGTTGAACGTTTGGCTGAATATGTCTAAAGTCACCTACATTGATGAAGTTGAAATAAAAAATAAGACCATTCTTCTCCGGGTTGATTTTAACGTCTCATTAAATAAAAATCTTACCATTGCCGATGATATGAGAATACAACAAGCCTTGCCAACAATTAAGCTGCTTTTAAAAAATAACAACCGGCTCATTATTGTTTCCCATCTTGGCAGGCCTCAGGGATTTGACGAGAAATATTCTTTACGGGTCGTTGCCGAACGGCTCAAGGAATATCTTCCCAAGGAAAAAATCTACCTGGCAAAAGCAATTGAAGAACTAAAAAACAGGCCGGAAAACATTATCGTCTTGGAAAACATCCGGTTTTTTCCTAAGGAAAAAGATTACTCAAATATATTTGCCAAAAAGCTTTCTTCATTCGCCGATGTCTATGTCAACGATGCTTTTGGAGTCTGCCACCGTTCAGATACATCGGTAATCGGCCCGCCCAAATTTATTCCTTCATACGGCGGACTTCTCTTAAAAAAAGAGCTGGAAACGATTGCTAAGGTGATTAAAAATCCCAAAAAACCGGTAGTCGCCATCATTGGCGGGGCAAAAGTATCCACCAAAGTCGGACTGATAAATAAACTGATGAAAATCGTCGACTATCTGATAATCGGCGGCGGCCTGGCCAATACTTTTGTCTGTGCCCAGGGCCACGAAATAGGCGCCAGTTTCTGTGAATATGAATCGGTGCAATTGGCCAGGAAACTGCTTTCTTTGGCTAAGAATAACCGGGCCTTTATAGTTTTGCCCGTCGACGCAGTCGTAGCTAATAACAAGGAAGATAAAGAAACTGAGGTGGTCAAAATTGAAAATATTCCCCAAAATAAATGTATTTTTGATATCGGCCCCGAAACCAAGGCACAAATTGGAGGAATTATCGCCAAAGCAAAAACCATTATCTGGAACGGCCCGGTCGGTTATTTTGAAAATCCAGCTTTCCGTCAGGGAACTGATTTTATCTATTATTCAATTACCCACAATAACAAAGCGATGTCGATTGTCGGCGGCGGCGATACTCTAGCGGCTATTTCAAAAAAAGAATATCTGGATAAGATTACCCACATCTCAACCGGAGGCGGCGCCCTGCTTGAATATATTGAGAAAGGAACTCTTCCCGGAATTGAAGCTCTGAAAAAATAATTAACGGATAATTTCTATCACTTTATCGGCGTTTTTTTTGGAATCAATGGTGAAAGGTTCTTTTGTCTTGTTAATATTAGGAAGATAATCCTTTCCGACTATCTTATCGCCGTCTAACCAATAGACATCAAGGTCTAAATAGGTATTTTCATTCCAGAAAGTACGCAGGTCTTTTTCCGGAAAAATAAAAATCATTCCGTCGGCGCCCTTTAGTTCTTCTTTGTTTTTATAAAACATTAGCCCCTTTTCCCATTCGGAAGAATTTTTGGCAGTAAGCAGTTTATAAGTTTTATTATTGAGTTTGTAGTCTATAAATGAAGATTTTTTGTTAAAAGAAAAATAAAAGAAGATAAAAACAAATAAAACTAAAATTCCGATTAGTATTTTTTTCATCTGTCGGAGTGGCGAGACTTGAACTCGCGACCTTACGCTCCCAAAGCGTACGTTCTGGCCATCTGAACTACACTCCGTGTGACATGGAACTAATTATATCATTTTAGCTGCTATAATTATTTTTTCCTTACTATTACTAAACCAGTATGAATAAAAACAGAAATCTCTTGATAATCGTTCTGATCGCTTTGGTAAACATGTTGGGCTATGGAATCATTATCCCGATACTCTATGCATATTCAAAAAAATACGGGTTGACAGATTTTCAAAACGGGCTTCTTTTTTCTATGTTTTCTATCTGTCAGTTTATATCGACACCGATTATCGGCCGCCTATCTGATAAATACGGCCGCAGGCCTATGTTAATTCTTTCTATTGCGGGAACTACGGCTTCGTTTTTTTTGATGGCCTTCGCTCCAAACGCCGCTTTTCTTTTTATTGCCCGGGCAATCGATGGTTTGACTGCCGGAAATATACCGGTCGCTTTTGCCGTTATCTCTGATTCAACCAAGCCGGAAGAAAGAGCCAAAGCTTTTGGTTTTATCTGGGCAGCATTGAATTTTGGCTTTGTTTTTGGTCCGGCTATTGCTGCTTTTACAGTTGGATTAAACCAAGCCCTGCCTTTTATAATCGCCGGAATTATTACTTTAATCGCGACATTAATAACCGCTTTTTATTTACCAGAAACGAATAAACATATGGGAGAAATAAAAAACAAAAAGCTAATTGACCTGCCCCGCTTGTGGCACACTTTATTCGACAAGGATCTAGGACCAATATTTATTATTACGTTTGTGTTTTTCCTGGCATTTTCCTGTGCTTTGCTCTATGGTTTTCAACCGTTTACAATGAAGGTTTTAAAAGTAACTCAATCACAAAACGCACTGCTTTTTACAGTATTTGGAATTATCGGCCTGATTTCCCAAACTTTCCTCGTTGGGTTTGTTTCAAAAGTGCTTGGACTAAAAAAAGCTTTCTCAACTTCTATGATATTTACTTCTTTGGCTTTTTTGATAATGTTTTTTTCACGGTCTATTCCGGTTTTTGTCATCGGGATGCTTATTTTAGGGTTATTTAATAATATTGTCCAGACGCTGATTCCAACCATTTTATCCCGTGAAACAGATGAAAAATCCCAGGGATCAATAATGGGTCTAAATGCTTCTTATCAGAGCGTAGGGATGATTTTCGGGCCTATCCTGGGAGGAATTACGGCGTCTTTTGCCATAACCATGCCTTTTATTACCGGCAGCATTTTGGTTCTTGTTTGTTTTTTTCTGTCTTTCCGGGTTCTTCGCCCCGGCATAAAAAAAGAGTCGGCTTTCTGATATATTTAAATATACTCATGAAAAAAAAGATGGTTTGGCTTAAGGTCAGTTTTTTCTTTCTGATTGTTTTTGCAGTTTTTACTTACCTTGCCCGCGCCCAAATTTTTAAAGAGTTTGATTTTAATACAACGATCCGTCTGCAAAAACATATTTCTACCAGGTTCGATACGGTCTTCTCCGTATTCAGTCTTATCGGAAGTTTTGAAATCGTCAGTATTATTTTTTTGGGCATTATAATTGCCAGGAAAAAATTATTCTCTCTTTTTGCCTTCGCCCCATTTTTAGCCGCCCATTTTTTGGAAACCATCGCCAAGGCGTTTTTTTACCACCCCGGCCCGCCTTTTACGTTTTTCCGTTATAACCTTAGCTTTCTTTTTCCCTCAAGCTATATCCAACCGGGCTCGTCTTATCCATCAGGCCACAGCTTGAGGGCGGCTTTTATCTCGGTAATTTTTTTCTTTCTGCTTAAAAATTCAAAACTAAAAACAAACGCCAAAATTATTTTGTTTATTTTGCTTTGTCTATTTGATGCTGTGATGTTGATATCCCGCGTCAGTCTGGGTGAACACTGGACTACCGACGTCATAGGCGGAGCTATACTTGGTCTGGCGACGGCTTTTAGTGCCTGGTTATTTTTATAGAAGTTTCTCTCTTTTTAGCTGTTATTTTTACCTCTCCTCCGACAGGAAAAGTTATTTTCGGATCGGTGTGGCCAAAATCTATATTGGCAATAACAGGAAGATTTTCCAATTCTTTTTTTGTCTTGACTATTTTTATTAAGAGATCATCGGAGATTTTACTCGCCTTCTGAAACCTGCCGATTACCAATCCTTTTACTCCGTCAAAACCGGGAAGATGAATCAATGATTGTAAATCACGGTCAAAAATATAGGGATCGGTTCCGGCGTCGTCCTCGACAAATAAAATTGAACCGGCAATGTCCGGAAAAAATTCCGCCCCCTGAAGAAGGTTTAAAGTATTGACGTTGCCGCCGATAATCATTCCCTCTACCTGGCCTTCGTTTATGACCAAATAGCCCCGGTTGCCTTCTAAGCTTCTTTTATCCTGGTTTTTAAACCAAGAGTCGTCGCTCCATTTTTCGCTGGATTTTATTTCAAAAGCCTCTTCACTCATTAAACACTTTTTAAAATATTCCAAGGTGTAATCGAAGTATAATTTCTGGCCGAAGGTCGAATAGTGGGGTCCGTAATAGTTAA
>JAHFKS010000007.1 GCA_023245215.1 Candidatus Microgenomates bacterium
GGTAAACCGAAGCTTCACCTTTTTGTTGACGCCATGGACAGCCTTGATTTAAAAATCTTGGCGCGTTTTATTTGCAAAAAGCACAAAATACCCGTAATCATGATTACGGAAAACGGCGATAATAGCATCTTAGACGTGGAGCGTTATGATAAAGACAAAAATTTACTTCCTTTTCAAGGAAGAATCGGAAATGCACGATTATCGGATTTTAAAAACCTGAATTATAAGGAGTGGTTACGGTTGGCTTCAAAGATAGTGGGGGCCGAATTCCTTTCTCCGGAAATGCAGTCTTCAATACTTAAATTGGGCCGTTCCATAGCTTCGGTACCCCAGCTTTCTACTTCGGTCAGCGTCGGAGGCGCAGGAGCCGCCAAAATAATCAGAAGAATTTTATGCGGCAAACCTATGCCGACAGGACGTTACCTGATAAATTTAGACGAAAAAATAATACCCGGCTACAGGTCCAATAAGCAAAAACTATCCAGATCTAAGCTGACAAAAAAATTTATCCTCTCTTTAACCGGCCGTTGACCGAATCTGTTAGAATGAAAATAGACTATGTTTGTAGCCAATATTTCTAATGTAATTGTTGCTCTGACTATAATTTTAAATACGGCAATTAGCGCCATCGTTTATTTGCGCAACCGCCGGAGCGCAACCAACATCCTATTTTCTCTTCTCGGCGTTACTATTCTTATTTGGCTGGTGACAACAATGATATCTTTTCAACCCCTTGACGAAGCCTCTAGCCTGTTTTGGATTAGATTCAGCACTTTTTTTGCCCCACTGATCTGTTTTTTCTTTCTAACCTTTGCGCACACAGTTCCCAATCCGAAGATCCAGATGAAAACAGCAGGTTTTTTTATTTTATTATTCTCTACTTATTTGATAATGTTGCTTATCATTTCACCGTTTACTTTTGTTAAAGTAACGATGGTCAACAACTTTCCAAACCCTGCACCGGGAGTAGGCATGATTCCTTTTATGATTTTTGTCGGTGCAACAATAGGATCATCCATATTTATTTTGGTAAAGAAATTAAGGCGGTCTTCAGGCATTGCCCGTCATCAAATCCGTCTGATTATTTTGGGAATAATTTCTATGCCTGGCCTCATTCTTTTAACTAATGTCATCCCTATTCTTATTTTCCAGAATAACTCTCTCGTTCCATTTACACCCCTTTTAACATTATCTTTTATTGCCATTACCGGTTACGCCATCGTTAAACATAGATTTTTTGATATACGCTTTATCATTGCCCGCTCTGTTTCTTATTCTATCTTGATCGCTTTTTTTGGAATTTTTTATTCGTTCCTGTTTGGAGTTTTTTCATCGTTTTTTACTATCCAAAATATCCAGGCGAAGACCGTCACCGTATCGGCTGTATTAGCTCTTATAATGACTTTTTCTTTTCAAACCGTAAAGAGATTTATAGAAAAATATACCGACAGGTTTCTCTATCAGGACCGCTATGATACGAGCCAGCTTCTATATGACCTAACCTTGATAATGGCATCCACCCTTAAGTTTGAAGACCTTAGCCATCAATTTTTAAAAACGCTCATTGCCGAAATGAGGGTGTCAAAAGGAGCTATTATACTGGCGAATGACGATAAAATTTATGACGTCATACACGAAGGTTATTCAAAAACTCCAGAATACTCGGAAAAAAAAGTTTTTTCTTTAATAAAACAAAACCGGATAATTGTTTTCGACGAACTTCCGGAAGATGAAACTAAGCGGATAATGCGTGATATGGGAATTTTTGTCGCCGTAAATATTAATACTGCCGGTGAGCAGATAGGGCTTTTAACACTTGGTGAAAAGCTGTCTGGTGACATTTATAGCGTAGACGACATTCGCGTAATTGAAATTATTGAACCTGAAGTCGCAGTCGCAATAAAAAACGCGCTTTCTTATGATGAAATAAGCAAGTTTAATCTTACCTTAAAAGAAGAGATTGACCAAGCGACTGCCGATCTGAGAAACGCCAATAAAAAACTTAAGGAACTGGACAAGCTAAAGGACGAATTCGTTTCTGTCGCCTCCCACGAACTAAGAACGCCGATGACTGCCATTAAAAATTATCTTTGGCTGGCATTAGAAAACGAAAAAGGCGCCAATAAAGAAGTTGCCAAAGATTTGAACATCGCTTATTCTTCGACAGAGCGGTTATTAAAGCTTGTTGAGGACATGTTGACTGTTTCGAGAATCGAAGGGAAAAGGCTGGTCTTAAAAACCGAGGCCGTCGTCCTCGACGAAGTTATAAAGCAAGTTTACGATGAATTTACCGTTATTGCTTCACCCCGGAAAATTACCCTGAATTTTACTAAAGGCAAGAAACAGATCACTGTAAAAGGAGATAAAGAAAAATTAAGGGAAGTTATCCAAAATATCCTCGGAAACGCAATAAAATTTACTCCCGACCAAGGCTTAATAAATATTAAGCTTGCGGAAAAAGACTCAGTCGCGGTAATAGAAATTTTTAATTCAGGTTCATTTATCAGCAAGGAAGATGCCGATAAACTTTTTGAAAAATTCCGGAGGATAGAAACAAGCGGATCCGGACAAAGCCCGGTCAAAGGAACGGGCCTTGGATTGTATATTTCCCGACAACTGGTAAAATACCATAAAGGGAAAATTGAAGTGAAATCGGAAAAAGGACGCGGCACATCCTTTATCATTTCTTTACCAAAACAAGATGTCGACAAAAAATAACACTGAAAATCTCCGGCCGAAATACCTAAAAGATTATATTGGGCAGCAGAATGTCGCTAAGACTTTAAAGCTATTTATTGATGCGGTTTTAAAAAGAGGCAAACCGTCGGAACACATTCTATTTTACGGTCCTCCAGGAATCGGAAAGACTACTCTCGCTTACATAGTGGCCAATGAGCTCAAAGGGGAGATCAAGGTTACTTCCGGAGCCACTATCACCAAGACAGGCGATCTGGCAGCGATTTTGACCAATCTGAAGGATAATGATGTCTTATTTATCGACGAAATCCACCGCCTTCCAAAGCCGGTTGAAGAAATGCTCTACCCAGTTATGGAAGAGTATTCGCTGGATATAATCATTGGTAAAGGTCCGTCGGCGAGGACGGTCAGGCTGCCAATTCCTAAAATTACAATTATTGGTGCAACGACAAAACTGGCTTTGCTTTCGGCCCCTCTGCGGGACCGGTTTGGGTTGCTGCTTAGGCTGGATTATTATAAAAACAAGGAAATCGAAAGCATTATTTTACGGTCTTCGAGAATCCTCAAACTGCCTCTTACAGAAAAAGCCGCCCAGGAGATTGCTTCCCGTTCGAGGAAGACTCCGCGCATCGCCAACAGGATATTAAAACGGGCTCGCGACGTCTTTGAAGTCGACAACCACAAGGAAATAAATACAGAGCTCTTAAAAAATCTCTTTTCTCTTCTGGAAATTGACGAAATCGGCTTAATTGATATTGATAAGGCTTATTTAAAAGTATTAGGAGAAAAGTTTAGCAATCAGCCGGTTGGAGTCGAAACAATTGCTTCGGCGTTGTCAGAAGACGTTCGTACTGTGGAAGAATTCATAGAACCCTATTTGCTCCAGATAGGTTTCTTAAAAAAAACCTCAAGAGGTCGTTCTTTGACTGCGAAAGCCTTAACGCATCTTAAATCTAAGTAATCATTTCTTTTTTTCATTTTCCTGCAACCATTTGTGAAATTCTTTAGGAGTTTGAAAAGTTCGCGTTTGCTGGTTTAAGATCAAAGTGCCATCATTCCTGGTACGTCGTGTTACAACGGGTATTAGTCCATCTTTAGTTCTTTTAGTAGTAACTCCTAAAGCAGCGTCTCCGGTAGCTGCTTTCTTTTTTTTGGATTCTTTTTCCGCTTTTCTTTTTTCTTTTATAATTTTAGGGTTTTGGTCAGGATAGGCAGCATAATAAGTAGCTCTCTCTTGGTTATATTGATTTATTGATTTTCCGATTGAAACTAAACCTAACATTGCAGGAATGCCGCAGGTTAACGATATGACAGCGATTTGTACTTCCGGAGGACTAATTAGCAGTGCACCAGTGCCTATAATTGCGGTCCAAATTAAAGCTTTGGCCTGCCATCTCATTCCGGTGCTTTTTGGAGCTTGTTCTTCAGACATTCCCTATTATACTATAAGTCTTATGAAGATTCAATTGTGGTGAGGCTAGACAGAATCGAACTGTCATCTAATCCTTAGAAGGGATTTATTCTATCCGTTGAACTATAGCCTCTGGAGCCGCCTGTCAGATTCGAACTGACGACTTGCTGTTTACAAAACAGCTACTCTACCGCTGAGTTAAGGCGGCTATTTGGTGCCGCGGGAGCGACTCGAACGCTCACGAACTATTCGTTCACAGGATTTTAAGTCCTGCGTGTATGCCATTCCACCACCGCGGCTTATTCATTAATATTATACCAGCAGGCTTATGAAAGTTATATTAGTGTCTATTTCCACCGCTCATACCGATAGATCCTGAGCCGGCACCTCCACCTCCAGGTGCAGGGCCGCTTGGTAAAACCATAGTTGGTTTTATTTTTGTTTTATTCTTATCTAATGTCTCTTTAGCCCTATTTACAAAGCCTAAAATAGCTTGACAAGTGCTAAACTTTGGTTTATTAACAGCTTCTTCTAAAGCTTTTAGTACATCTTCTTGTGCCATAATTTAGATTATATTAACAGTAAAGTTGTAGTAATTCAATTCTTACGATTGAGGTAATAGTTAAATATTGTTGGGGTTGCGGTTTTGGATAGCGATGACTATAGGGGGTATGATGGCAGCTATTGCAGTAACTATTGCCGCTTCAGTTGAATGACTGGCAAACGCTTGACTTGCGAGTCCAAAAGCGGTTTTAAAATCGTTTGCAAATAATATATTTGGATTATGTCTTATAAGATCGCCTGTAAGGCCAATTAATCCTGTAGCAATGGTAACGGCTACAGCGGCAACATTACCCCATCTTCGATTGCTTCGTTCATAAGCACTTTCGGGACGTACGGGTGGAGCATAATCAAGAGGTGTATTTAAGCCACTAAATCGTGATTTAGGTGGTGTTTTATCGGGCATAGTAGTGTTATTTTACCAGACAATAGTCCTATAGTCAAACTTATCGGGTGTTTTTAATTATTTCGTAAATGGCAAATCCAGTGCCAAGGCAAGTTATTATTGCGCCTCCAATAATTCCCAGAAGATACCGTCTCCGGCGGTCGAATCCTTCATTTATCGATCTTCTCATTTCATCAGAAGTTAGTTTTTTATCTATTATCCCGCCAACCGGCGCCTTGAGCACTTCCCACTTAATTCTCGGTTTATTATTATTTTCCAAGGCTTTTTTTGAGAATTATAAGGGAATTTTTGTCGTAAATAGAAACAGGTATAACGTCTGCATTCAATTTTTTTAATATATTTATTTTTTTATTGCTTTCTGCGGAGCTGATAAGGTCGGTTTTAGTCAAAAGAATAATCGACTGCTTATCTAAAAGACTTTTACTATAATTTGAAAGTTCGCTTATTACCGTTTTATAGTCTTTTTCAATCGTTTCACTTTCCGAAGATATGCAATGCAATAATAGCCTCACTTTTTCTATATGTTTGAGAAACTTTATGCCTAAACCTCGTCCCGTAGCGGCTCCTTCAATCAAACCAGGAACGTCGGCTATTATTTTGTCGTTGAAGACTCCAAGGTTGGGTTCGAGCGTAGTAAAAGGGTAATCGGCCGTCTTAACGTTAGCAGCCGTAAGAACATTCAAAAGGCTGCTTTTTCCGGCGTTGGGAAGTCCTATTAGTCCATAATCGGCAATAAGTCTCAATACTAATCTAAAGTTTCGTTCTGTACCATTTTCACCCGGTTCTGCGTTTTTTGGCGTCCGGTTAGTTGGTGATTTAAAAGCGGCGTTCCCCAAACCGCCTTTCCCGCCATAGCAAAGAAAAGCTTTCTGGTTATTTTTGATTAAAGTAGTTTCCTGAAAAGTTTTTAAGTCGATAATAGTTGTTCCGATGGGCATTTTTAAAACGAGGTCTTTCCCGTTTGATCCGAGTCTTTTATTAGAACCTCCTGCCTGACCGTTTTCGCCGACATACTCGGCTATTTCGGTAAAGGGCTTTAAGTCAAAAATGTTGGTATTGGATTCAGCATAGACGTCTCCTCCCCTTCCACCGTTTCCCCCGGAAACTCCCTTCCTGTTGGCAAAAAAAGCCACCCGGCCGTTGCCTCCCCTTCCACCTCGAACTTTAATTACCGCTTCGTCAATAAACATAAATTTATGTCCAATTATACTCTCTAATTGTTATCTTTTAGAGCGAGCGGGAAGATAAGAAGCTTTGATAGAATTTTCCCTTTTATCCGGATTAGTCATGGTAACCTCATCCTCGTTTTCTATTCGTTTATCATCTCCTTTTCTTATTCTGTAATCAAATAATGACTCATTTTCTGACATAGGCATACCTCTTCTATGATACCAAAGACCAGCCGCGACTATGAAATGTAAACCTCTATTACTATTTGTGTTATCACTTCCGATTATTACCATTTTATCAAGGCTATCTTCTCCCAAAAAAAATGGCCTAACTGCACCATCTTTAATTACCAAATCAATTGCCTTATTATTTATAGTACCTTTTACTTGCACTGGCATGGAGAAATTATAGCATACGTACAAGCTAAATCAAAATGTGATCCCGAGGGGATTCGAACCCCTGATTCTCTGGCTGAAAACCAGATGTCCTAGGCCGCTAGACGACGGGACCAAGGCTTTATTTTACCATAACAATAAAGCCTTTGAATTGAAAATAACCAGCCGACATTATCAACTTTCCAATTTCTTTTTCAATTCTTCCAACGCTTCCCGGGCAACATCTTTACCTCCGAGTCCAAAAGCTAAACCTCCGGCCAATGACAGCATAGCTACTATACCTGTAAAAAGTATTCTTACCAGGTCTTGGGCAACTCCCAGTTGGTTTAAAACTACCAGGACCGTAAAAAAATTGATTGCCCATTTTGTAAATACTGATAAACCATTGGCTGAACTTGCTCCCATTGTCTTGACGCTGTGGCGGACTAGATCAGCTCCTAGGTTGGCAGCCAAAAATCCGACAAAAGCGATGACAACAGCGACGACAACATTAGGAAGGTAAAAAAGAAACTGATTTAATACAGCGGTGGCTCTTGAAAGACCCCAGACTTCCAAAGTGGGGATTAAAAAGACAATAATTAGCATCCACTTAAGTATTTCCGTCAAGACTTCCACCCAGATTTTAAGCTGTCCCTTAGCAAGCAGCCTCGTTTTTTGGAAAAGATTATCCAGTTTCAAGAATGAAAAGACTGTCAGGATAAGATGTTTAACAATGCTGCCGATAAGAAAGCCGACCAATAAAATCAAAACTCCCGCTATTAGATTGGGTAAAAACATTCCCAAACTTTTGAAAAAATCTACTAACACGATGTTTACTAAATCGACCATTATTATTTTTTCACCTCCTTACTCAAGATCGTCATAAAATTTTATAATTTCTTTTCCGTTTTCCAAAATTATAGAAATGACTCCAATCTTCAGTTTATAGGCTTTTAATGGGGATTTCAACAAAAAATATTGCGCGGCTTTTTTTAAATGAATAATCTTTCTTTTATCAACGGCTTCATAAGGGTAACCTTTGCTGAGATTGGTTCGTGTTTTTACTTCTATAAAGTAAACAGTTTTGTCTTTTTTGGCAACAATATCTATTTCTCCTTGTTTTGAACGGAAGTTTTTTTTGAGGACAGAAAATCCATTGGCCTTTAAGTATAAAGAAGCTTTGTTTTCCCCGATTTTACCGACGTTTTGCGGGTACTGGGTCATTTAGTTTTCTTGACTGTTTTTGTCCGGTAAAGCTTGTTTCGAAGCTCCTGTTCTGAAAGGTTCTTCAGGAAATAAGCTTTGGCTTTGTTGTAGCTGGATTTTTTAAGTAGAAGCATCTCGCCGATATTTGGCGAAGAAAAAGGAATGATTCTTTCGACGCCAATTCCTGATTTGGTTATTCTTCTTACTGTTATCATCCTGTTCTCTTTTGTGTTGCCTTTGATTTTGATGAGAATGCCTTTAAATATCTGCACTCTTTCTTTGTCTCCTTCTTTTATCTTATAGTGGATTGACAGAGTGTCTCCGACCTTAAATCTTTTGTCTTTGTACATCAACGAATTAGCCATAGAATTTTATATTTTAACAGTTAAAGGCTGTTTTTACAAGCCTCCAGAAAGGCAACAAACATCGGATGGGGGTTCAACGGCCTGCTTTTATACTCTGGGTGGCCCTGAGTGCCGATATAAAAAGGGTGTTTTTCTTTTGGAAGCTCGATCATTTCGACGAAAAAATTATCGGGGCTCGTTCCAGAAATAATCAAACCTTTGTCTTCAAGCACCTTCCTGTATTTGTTGTTGAATTCAAATCTGTGTCGATGTCTTTCTGAAATGAGTCTTTTAGGTTTATTTAAAAAGCTATTGGATTTGTCATAAATTTGGTAAACCAGAGAGTCTTTTTTCAAAATGCAGTCATAAGTACCCAATCGCATGCTCGTTCCGTCTCCCTTTATTCTTTGGTATTTTGGGTCAAAAGGGATGCTGTGGATTATAGGATTTTTGGTTTTTGAGTCGGCCTCGGTTGTATTTGCATCTTTCAAATTAGCTTCTGCTCTTGCGAATTCAACGCAGCCTAGTTGCATTCCATAACAAAGCCCAAGATATGGAATTTTTCTAATTCTTGCAAAGCCTGCAGAGCTTATTTTTCCTTCGACTCCGCGAGCGCCCCAACCTATCGGAACAATAAGACCGTCAGGTTTTCCTATAACAGATGTTCCGTTTTTTTCGACATTTTCAGCATTAATCCAGTTGATTTTTAGATTTGCTCCTACCTTCCATGAAGCGTGGTCAAGAGCATCGAGTAATGCAGCGTAAGAATCTCTTAATTCATAGTCGCCTGTGCCAAAATATTTTCCAACAATGGCGATTTCAATGTTCTTGTTTTTGGTTTTATAAATAGACTCGACAAAAGTCCTCCACGAAGTCAAGTTTGGTTTTTTGACGCTAAAACCAAGCTTTTTTTGAATTTTTTCCGCCAGTTTCTGTTCGTCAAGAATCAATGGAACTTCATAAGGATTCCGGACATCCGGATTTGAAATAATATTGTCCGGCTGGACGTTGCAAAATAGAGCAAACCTATCTCGTCTTCTTTTGTCAATATATTTTTCGGAACGGGCGACTATGAAATCAGGCTGGATGCCCATAGAATTCAAGGTTTTGACGGAAAGCTGGGTTGGTTTTGTTTTGGGTTCGCCTAGATGCTTTGGAGTTGGTACGTAGGAAACGTGTACGTGTAAAACGTCTCCTATACATTTAAGAGCAAGCTGACGGGCTGCTTCATAGTAGAATACATTTTGATATTCTCCCGCGGTTCCGCCCAGTTCGACTATTATTATATCGGCGCTTTTTTTCTTTCCCAGAGTATTCATTCTGGCGATTATTTCATCAGTAAGGTGAGGTATGGCTTCGACATCCTCGCCTTTATAGCCAAAGTTCCTTTCGCGGTCTATGACTGTTTTGTATATTTGGCCCATTGTAACGAAATTGTCACTGCCCATTTCCTCGTCTAAAAACTTCTCATATGTACCAATGTCCATATCTGCCTCGGTTCCGTCTGCGCACAAAAATGGGTCTCCGTGCTCGATTGGATTAATTGTGCCGGAATCCATGTTTAGATAGTTTTCAAATTTTATCGGAGCGATTCTGTAGCCTGCTTGTTTTAAAAGTAGTCCTATGGAAGCGGCGGTAATTCCTTTGCCAATTCCTGAAATAACGCCCCCGGAAATGAAAATGTATTTCATAATATATAATTTTACTTGATATCTGCTAATTTCCAAGCGGAAAAATCACACTTCGGATAGTTTGAGCAGCCGTAAAATTTCCTTTTTTTCTTGCTATATCTTACAACAATTTCTCCCCCGTCCTTGGGGCATATTTTTCCTTTGACGATTTTTAGAATTGATTTAGTATATTTACACTTCGGATAGTTGGCGCAGGCAAGGAATTTTCCAAATCTGGAGAATCTGGTAATTAGATTACCTCCGTCCTGCGGACAAATTCCTTCAACTTTGTTTTCAATTTCTATCATCGTCGTATCTTTTTTGCTTTCTTCAAGAATCTCCTTAAAAGGTTTATAAAAATCATTTAAAACGGTAATGTAATTTTTCTCGTCACTGGCAATTTTATCAAGGTCATCTTCCATAGATGCGGTAAAGTCGAGGTCGAACAGTTTTGGAAACGACGACGATAGGTAATCGCAAATTGTTGTTCCCAAGGCAGTCGGGACAAAATATCGGCCGTCTTTTTCGACATAGTTTTTTATCTGAATAAGAGAAATAATCGGAGCATAAGTCGAAGGCCGACCGATTCCTTTTTCTTCCAATATACGTATCAAGGAAGCTTCATTAAATCTGGGAGGCGGTTTCGTCTGTAAGGCTTCGCTTTCCAAGGCTTTCAAAATAATTATCTGTCCTGATTTGATATTAGGGGTTGAGCGATTAGCCTCGGCGAATTTTGGATTTAGCAGTTTGAAAAAACCGTCGAAAAGAACCTGTTCGAGTTCGCTCAAAAATAAATATTTTTTTTCGCCCTCGATATTAATCTTGATCATTTTGATTTCTGCTTCTTTCATCTGGCAGGCGACAGCCCGGTTGAATATGAGGCTATAAAGTTTCCGGTGGTTGACGGTTACTTTTTCACCTGCTTTGAGGTTTGTAATAAGCTTGGTCGGCCTGATGGCTTCGTGGGCTTCTTGGGCCATTTTAGATTTGGTTCTGAAGCCTCTTGGTTTTTCTAAAGCGTATTCTGCGCCGAAATTAGCGGCGATATAGTCTTTTGCCTTAAATACAAAAGACGATGAAAGGTTAAATGAGTCGGTTCGATGATAAGTTATCAACCCTCTTTCATAAAGTCCCTGGGCTAAGCTCATTGTCATCTTAGAAGAAAAACCGAATTTGTAAAAAGCATCCTGCTGCAGAAGTGAAGTGGTAAAAGGAGGAGGCGGGTAGCGCTTTTGGACTTCTTCTTCAACATTGACTACTTTATATTTATCACCCTGGGAGTCGTTTTTTGTTGATTCAACATTGTCTTTATTTAATGATGTATTTGTAAAAGTATAGTTACCGCTAAATAAAGTCAAAGTAGTTTTCTGCTCGTAAGGAACCGCATCTTTGGAAACGAGTTTTGCCTTTATGTTGTCAAAATCCCCGTAGATTTGGAAGTAATCCTCTATTTTAAAGTTTTTTACTTCTTTTTCCCTCTCGACGATTATCCGTAAGGCAACGGTTTGGACGCGGCCGGCTGAAAGCCAATTTTTTCCGGTTTTTTTCCAAAGCAAAGGCGAGAGCTCATAACCAACCACCCGGTCGAGAATTCGTCTGGACTGCTGTCCTTTCACCAGATTCAACCTTAAGGTTGACGGGCTGTCCAAAGCCTCTTTGAGAGCAGAACCTGTAATTTCATGAAAAACTATTCTCTTGAGGTTCTCGTCGGTTATTTTGAATTCGGGCCAGTCTTCTTTTATCTTTCCCAAAAGAAAAGCGACATGATAAGCGATTGATTCTCCTTCTCGGTCAGGGTCGGTCGCTAATATTATTTCTTGGTTTTGTTCAGCAAGTTTTTTGAGCTGGTCGACTATCTTTTCCTTGTTTTTAATAATAACGTAGTCGGGTTTAAACTGTTTTTCGTAATCTATGGCTATTTTATTGCTTGGAAGGTCGCGGATGTGCCCCATAGTGGCAAAAACAAAGTATTTTTTCGGGTCAAGGATGCGGTTGAATGTCCTTGCTTTGGTTGGAGACTCGACAATAATTAATGCCATAATGAGCTAATTATATAGACTTTGGCTTTCTTTTTTTTAGCAGTTTAGAATTGATGACAGCGTGCCTAAGGGTAGCGAGGGCCTCTGATCTTTCTGATTCGTCTTTTGTCGTGCTGATTATTTTTTTTGCATCGGCGACCGCCTTTTCTATCAAACTCTCGTCAATTTCATCTTGATGGTAGGCTTTGGAAACCAAAACCACAACCTTGGCGCCGTCTGTCTGCAGGTAGCCGCCGCCGATAGCCAGATATTCTTCTTTACTGCCGTTTTTTACTTTTACAATCCCCTCTTTGAGCAGGGAAAAAAGATTTACGTGGTGGGGTAAAATGGTTATTTCACCGTCGACAGTAGGCACGGTTACAGATTCAACTGTTTCCTGCTTCGCTATTTTTTTGGGTGTAATAATCTTCAATTGCAGCGTATCCATAATAATTTTATTTATTTTACTTCCTCAATTCCTCCAACCATATAAAAACTCATTTCGCTTTTTGAGTCGTGTTTCCCTTCAAGGATTTCTTTAAACCCTCGTACAGTGTCTTCAATTTTTACGTATTTTCCAGGCCTTCCGGTAAAAGGTTCAGCGACCGCCATCGGTTGAGTCAGGAATCTTTGAATTTTTCTTGCCCTTCCGACAATCTTTTTATCTTCTTCAGAAAGCTCTTCGACACCCAAAATGGCAATAATATCCTGGACATCTTTATATCTCTGGAGGGTTTTCAAAACGTCTCTGGCAACTTTATAGTGTTCAGACCCAACGATATCCTCATCTAGCGCCCTTGAAGTTGACGTTAGAGGGTCGATTGCCGGATATAAACCCTGCTCTGATAAAGATCTTTCAAGGGTTATTGAAGCGTCCAGATGGGAAAATGTGGCAACAGGCGCCGGGTCAGTATAGTCATCAGCCGGGACATAAACAGCCTGGATCGATGTAATCGAACCTTTATTAGTCGACGTAATTCTTTCCTGCAAAGCGGCCATTTCAGAAGCCAATGTCGGCTGATAACCTACTGCAGATGGAATACGGCCCAACAAAGCCGATACTTCACTTCCTGCCTGGGCAAAGCGGAAAATATTATCGATAAAAAGCAAAACATCCATGTTTTTCTGGTCGCGGAAGTATTCTGCCATTGTAACACCTGTTAACGCCACTCGGAGCCTGTTTCCCGGCGGTTCATTCATCTGTCCGAAGACCAGGGCGGTTTTATCAATAACTTTAGTTTCCTTCATTTCTATCCATAAATCATTGCCTTCACGCGTTCTTTCGCCGACTCCGGTAAAAACCGATACTCCCTGATGTTCTTTGGCGACGTTATGTATCATTTCCTGGATCAAAACCGTTTTTCCGACGCCGGCGCCTCCAAAAATGGCGACTTTGCCGCCTTTAATAAAAGGCGCAATCAAATCAATAACTTTGATGCCTGTTTCAAAAAGCTCCTGTTTGACAGATTGGTGCTCTAAAGTTGGAGCCTGGGAGTGGATGGAAGTCAATCTGGTGGCAGGCTGAGTCTTGCCTTCGTCGATTGTTTCACCTAAAACATTGTAAATTCTACCTAAAGTTTGGTTTCCTACAGGGACGGAAATGGGTTTGCCGGTATTGAGGACTTTTACTCCGCGGGAAAGGCCGAATACATTTCCCATTGCCACGGTTCTCACCATTCCATCCTCCAAAATTGACTCAACTTCCAAAGTTAGTTTGCCGATCTTTTTGTCATCAATCACCAGGGCATCGTAAATTTTGGGAGTTTTACCGGCTGGAAACTCAACGTCAACGACAACGCCTCTTACCGCAATAATTTTTCCATCTGTCATATTACTTTAATAATTTTTAATTCTCGACTGATTCTTTGGCTGTCATCATGTCAAGCAACTCATAAGTTATTTTTTCCTGTCTGATTTTGTTCCGGAGAAGGGTCAGATTGTATATTACATGCTCGGCATTTTCCGTGGCGTTTTTCATGGCAATCATCCTTGAAGAATGCTCTCCGGCCTCTGCCTGAATGATGCAGTTTCTTATTTTCTCTTCGACAAAACTCCGGAGCAGCTGGTCGACCAAAACTTTTGGATCCGGTTCGATTAAAAATTCTTCTTTAATCTTCTTGATTTCTTCTTCACCGGGTTTATAGGTAACCGGAAGCAAGGTTAAATCGGTTGGTTCGTTCCGCAGAGTCGAAATATACTCGTTAAAAAAGATTCTAACTCTGCCGTATTTATCGGTAAGAAAGCCTTCCAGGGCGAGTTTAAAAATGGCTGTAACATCATTCAGAGGGTTCGAAAGAGAAAAATCAGCTATTATATTGCCTCCCATTTTATTGATAAAAAACGCACCTTTTTTTCCGACGACAATAAAATCATTATTTTTAAAATCGACGTTTTTGGAAACGTGGCGGTATAAATTGAAATTATACGAACCGCAAAGTCCTTTGTTGGTTGAAATTACTATGGCGAGCTCTTTTTTTAAATTCTCTTCAGGAGTTTTGAGCAAGGCTGAAAAACTGGGATCTATCTTGGCGGAGATATCCTGGATTATTTCGCTGAGGCTCTGTTCGTAAGGTTTTGTTTCGACTGCCTTCTGCTGGGCTTTCTTCATCTTGATTACCGAAACCATTTCCATAGCTCTTGTTATCTTTTTTACGTTTCCTACTGATTTTATTTTAGTTCTGACCTGTCTGATATTCATAAAACTTTTTCTATATTAAAGTTAACCATCTTTTTAAGTTCTTCCTCATTTTTGCCGGTTATTTTATTTTCCTTGACAATTCCCTGGAGGACTTTTTTTCCTCGTACTTTTAGTTCATCTACCAATTTTGACTCGAACTCTTCTACTTTGTTTAAAGGCATATTGTCTAATAACCCTGTTGTAATAGCCCAAATGATAACTACTTGATACTCAAGGGGGTAAGGGTTGTTCTTTTTTTGCTTTAATATTTGCGTTACTTTGGCGCCGCGGTTGAGCAGTTTTTTTGTATCTTCGTCCAGCTCTGATTCAAATTGGGAAAAAGCTGCTAATTCCCGATACTGCGCCAAGTCAAGTTTCAACATACCGGCTACCTGCTTCATCAGCTTCGTTTGTGCGTGTCCACCGACGCGGGATACGGAAAGCCCAACGTTGATTGCCGGCCTGATGCCTGAATTAAAAAGGTCATTGTCTAAGATAATTTGACCATCGGTGATCGAAATGACGTTCGTAGGAATATATGCGGAAACGTCTCCTTCTAAAGTTTCAATAACCGGAAGAGCCGTGATCGAACCTCCGCCGTATTTTTTATCAAGGCGGCAGGCGCGTTCAAGCAGCCTAGAATGTAGATAGAATACATCTCCCGGATAGGCTTCGCGACCGGCCGGTCGCCTCAAAATTAAGGAAATCTGTCTATATGCCCAGGCGTGTTTTGTTAAATCATCGTAAACCACAAGGACGTCCTTTCCTTTGTCCATAAAATATTCGCCAATCGCGGTTGCCGCATAAGGGGCCAGATACTGCATCGCGACTGAATCTGAAGCAGACGCAGAAACCACTATTGTATATTTAAGTGCACCTTTTTTCTCAAGGAGTGCGACCAAATTCGCGACTTTAGAATTTTTTTGTCCGACTGCGCAGTAAATGCAGATGACACCCTCATTTTTTTGATTAAGAATTGTATCGATTGCAATCGTTGTCTTGCCTGTTCCACGATCTCCAATTATGAGTTCTCTTTGTCCGCGGCCAATAGGAATAAGAGCGTCGATGGCCTTTATTCCTGTGTGTAAAGGAACTTTTACCGGGGTTCTTTTGACTACTCCCGGTGCCAATTTCTCCAATGGGTATCTTTTGTCGACTTTAAACTTTCCTTTGCCGTCTTGGGGGTTTCCGATGGAATCAACAACCCGGCCGATTATATTCTCGGATACCGGTATTGATAGTGTAATACCAAGAGCTTTGGCTTGGCTGCCTGCCGTGATTGATAAATAATCTCCAAGAACAATTACGCCGACTTTCTCATCCGTCATATCGACAACATATCCTACGACTTTATTTTCAAACTCGACCAATTCTCCGTAGGAAACATTGTCCAATCCTGACATAATAACAACGCCGTCTTTTACTTCGTCGACAATCCCGAATTCAAGGGATTTTAACGCTTTTTTTTGAGATTTAAATTCATTCTCAATATCTTTGAGGTATTTATCAATCAAGTCCATAGATTAATTTTTTGAAATTTTGTAACTTTCCCCTTATAGAAACGTCTAAAACTTTAGAGCCGATTTTTATTACATATCCTGCTATTAAACTTTTATCGACTTCATACACTATAAGGGCATCTTTTAAAGCCGGAAATTTTTTCTTTATTTCCGAAATTTCCTCATTTCCAATCTTAAAAGCAGAGATAACTGTAAATTGCTTCTTTAGAGCAACTAAATCCTGCTTCAATCTTGCTTTTAAGTCGGCTTTTATTCTTGGATCAATTTTCATGGAAATCCACTTTGTTCGGCAAACTGCTAAGGATTTTTTGAGTAACCTTTTTTTTGAGGTCCTCGTCTAAAACTTCATCCAAGGCCTTGTTAACAATAAAGAGTGACAAATCGGAAACCTTTTTTTTGACTTCCGAATAGAGACTTTCCTTTTCTGCTTCCATTTCCTTTTTGGCGTTATTTTTTATTGTTGCCGCTTCTTCCTTTGCCTCAATAATCAGGTCGGCTTTTATCTTTGAAGCCTCTAATTTGGCATCTTGGAGGACCTTGTTCATTTCTTCCTTCATTCTTTTTGTCAGCGTCTTTTCCTTCAAAAGAAAAGCTTCCTCCTGCTTCTGGGCGCTTTCCAAAAGCCTCTGTTTCTCTTTCTCCTTGTTTTTTTCTTCCTGGAGAAACGACATGAATGGTTTGGAAACGAATTTTTTTATAATAATAAAGAACAGTACAAAATTAATTGCCTGTGCCAATAATAGTTTTATATCGATTCCTAAATTTTCCATATTTTTTTATGCAAATTTCAAGATCAAGGCAACGACTAATGCGTAAATGGCGACTGCCTCGGCGAAAGCAATTGCCAAAATCATCGCTGTCCTAATAGACGATTCAGCTTCTGGATTGCGACCCAGAGCTTCCATAGCTTTTGAACCAATCATACCAATACCAATAGCCGGGCCTAATGCTCCGACACCCATCGTTATCGCGACCGAGAGAAGTTTCATTGCGTCTGCTGTCATAGTTGATTCACCTCTTTTCTTATTATATTTAACTTTTAATTACTCGTGACTCGAAATTGCACCACTAATAAATACCGCCGTTAGCATGCTAAAAACTAAAGCCTGGATGAAACCGACGAACAATTCCAAAATAATAAATGGAAAGGACGCCAAAACCGGCACAAGAAAAGCCACTATCGTCAAAAGCACTTCTCCGGCAAAAATGTTTCCAAAGAGCCTGAAAGAAAAGGACAAAATGCGTGAAAACTCTGAAAGTATTTCCAAAATACCGAGAAAAAAATTAATGGGATTGGTCAGATTAATGAACTTTTTCAGGTAGCCCCAAAGACCTCGATATTTAATCCCGTATATTTGTATCATGACGACGGAAATGATTGCCAGGACAAAAGTCGAGTTCAAATCTGCATTACCGCCTCGAAATAGAGGAACGTCGTTGACCAAAAGACTCCCTACACCTGGCAGCAAGCCAAACCAGTTCTGGAGAATTATAAACATAAAAAAAGACAATAGCAGAGGGAAAAAAACTTTGGTTTTTTCTCCTAGAACTGATTCGAAAAGTTCATAAATCGATTTAATAATAAACTGGAAAAAATAAAAAAAACCTGATTTATGGACTTTTTTTGTCTGCTCATAATAAGCGAAGGCAATTAAAAAAAAGAGGAGAACTACGATTAAGGATAAAAGGTAAGAATTGGTAACGGGAAAATTGAGTATGTAAAAGATTATTTCCGGTTTAATGCTAATTTTCGGCATTGACTATTTTAACAATCTAAACAAATTATAAAAAGTACCTATAGTACCCGCTAATATCCCAAAAATAATAAAAAACTGCTGCCCAGTTTTTTTACTTAGATAATAACCCAAAACAACTCCAAGAAATAAAGGAGTTATTAAATAATAACCGATATTTGAATATTTTGCAAGGAGAAAGTAATCTTTTTTCGCAGTTTTTTCCTTTTTTGGAGGCTGCGAAAGTTTTAAATTAAAGTTCTTGTCTAAAACAAAATATTTTTTCATAGCTTGACTTTTTCCAGATCGACGGCGTTTTCCATGACGACATTCAGGCGGTTTTCCCGCTCGTTGACTTTGCCTTTGAACATAATGATTTTATTTATCATCAATATTGACTTGAGATTTGTGTATGTTTTAGGAAATACAACTACTTCGACGTTACCTGTTTCATCGAAAACCTGAATAACAGCCATTTCATGGTTGTCTTTTCTCGTCTTGAGGGATTTTTTGCCGCTGACAAGTCCTGCCAGAATGACTGTTTTGCCGACGTCTTCCATAGTTATATCTCCGATTTTCTTAGTAGTTTTCTTTTCAATTATGCCGCTGAACTTAGAGAGCGGATTCTTCCCTATCAAAAAACCTATGACATCCCTTTCCATGGAAAAAAGCTCCTCTTCGCTAAATTCAGGTATCACTTTCAGATTGTCCAGTTTGGGTTTAGTTGAGCTGATATCTTCAAAAAGGTCAAACTGGCCTTTTTCTACCTTGCTTTTAAACGATTGGACTTCGGAGACCATTGTTGGATAATGAGTGAGCAAAGTGGCTTTATTTCCGAATTCCTGGAAGGCGCCTGCCTTGATCAGGGACTCGACAGTCTTTTTATTTACGCGCCGAAGGTCTGTTTTTGAAAGAAACTCCCGGAAACTTGAAAATTTCCCTTCTTTTCTCGATTCAATTATCGCATCAATCGCGGCACCGCCAACATTTTTTATCGCTGAAAGGCCGAACCTTATTGACCCTTTTTCAATGATAAAGTTATATTCAGACTTATTAATGTCAGGCGGCAGAACCTCAATTCCCATCCTGCGGCACTCTTCGATTGCCTGGGACATCTTTATTTCTCTCATCGGGCCGGCTACCCCCTGAAGTTCCGCCGATAGTAAAGCTGTCATAAATTCAACCGGGTAATTGGCTTTTATATAAGCGGTCCAGTAAGCGATCAAGGCGTAAGAAGCAGAATGGGGTTTGTTAAACCCGTAGGCGGCGAATTTTTCCATAAAATTCCAAATATTTTCCACCATCGATTTTTTGTAGCCTTTATTCAGACATCCTTTAAAGAACTTTTCGCGTTCTTTTTTCATTAAATCCTTTTTCTTTTTTCCCATCGCCATTCTTAAATTGTCGGCCTCGCTCATTGAATAGCCGGCAAGTTTATTGGCTATTTCCATTACCTGCTCCTGGTAGACCAAAACTCCGTAAGTTTCTTCTAGAATCGACTTTAAATCAGGGTGTAAATATTTGACTTTCTTGGAATTGACCTTGCCTTCCAAAAAAAGAGGTATCAGATCCATCGGGCCGGGTCGGTAAAGCGCTACCATTGCTGATATGTCAGAGATTTTTGTCGGCTTCAAATCTTTAGCCAACCGCCTCATTCCTCCTGATTCCAATTGGAAAATTCCGACAGTATTGCCCTGGGAAATCAATTCATAGGCTTTTTTGTCATCAAGGGGAACTTGGTGGATGTCAATTTTTTTTCCTGTGATAGTATTTACATACTTTAAAGCTTCTTCTATAATGGTCAGATTGCGCAATCCCAAAAAATCCACTTTTAGCAAACCAACAGCTTTTTGATTTGAAACCGCGTTTAAATCGAGACAGTACATATCATATTGAGTGATTATCTTTCCCTCTTTTGAGTCTCTTTGCAAAGGCACGTATTCTGTCATCGGTTTGTCAGAGATGACGACTCCGGCAGCGTGTACTGAAGCATGTCGAGGCAAGCCTTCCAAGCGCCGGGCCACGTCGAGGACTTTTTTTATTTCCGGTTCCGTCTGGTAGGCAAATTTGAGCTGCGCCGACTCTTCAATGGCGGCGGCAATAGTCATTGGAAAACCCTGGCGGCCAAATGGAATCATCTTGGCAATTCGGTCTCCCTGGCTGTAAGAAAGTCCCAGAGCCCGAGAAACGTCGCGCGCAGCCAGTCTGGCTTCCATTGAGCCAAAGGTAATAATCTGGGCGACTTTATCTTCACCGTATTTTTTGGTGACGTAGGCAAGGACTTCATCGCGCCGTATATCGGCAAAATCTATATCAATATCAGGCGGCGTCGGCCTTTCCGGGTTTAAGAACCGCTCAAAAGGCAGATTATAATCGATCGGATTAATATCCGTTATTCCTAAAATATAAGCAACTAAAGACCCGGCGACAGATCCACGGCCCGGGCCAACGGCGATTCCTTGTTTTTTAGCCCAGTTGACAAAGTCCTGGACAATTAAAAAATAAGTCGCGTAGCCTTTGCTAATTATAATCTTAAGCTCATATTCCAATCTTTTATCGACCATCTGTTGGTCGTATTCACCAACGCGGCTTTTTCTCTCCTTAACGAGCTCCCTTAAATACGAATCTACAGATTCGTCTTTTGGCGTTTTGAATTCCGGCAAAATCCATTTTCCCATAGGAAGATCCAAATTGCATTTTTCAGCAATCTTCAAAGTATTTTCGACTGCTTCAGGGAGGTCGATAAATAAGCCTTTCATTTCTGCAGGAGATTTAAAATAATAGTCTGGAATGTCTATCATGGACATCGGCCGGTTCTTTTCTATAATTGTATGCTGCGTCTGGATGCAAAGAAGGATTTCCTGCGCATAAGCGTCTTCTTCTTCAAGGTAATGGACGTCGTTAGTGGCGACGAGAGGCACGGCAAACTTTCTTGACATTTTTATCAGCTCAACATTAACTCTATCCAAATCAGGGGATTTAGGATGCCTTTGAATCTCCAGGTAAAAATCATCCTTGAAAATTGCCAGGTACTTTTGAAGGATTTTTTCCGCCTGGTTGATTTGATTTTCTCTTATTAAGCTGGAAATTTCGCCGTTAAGACATCCTGAAAGAGCAATCAAACCATCTTTGTATTTTTCCAGTATTTCAAAATCCACCCGGGGTTTATAATAGTAACCTTCAAGATGAGCCGTCGTAACAAGCTTTAACAGATTTTTATAGCCCTCGAGATTTTTGCACAAAAGCGTCAGATGATATTGGTCGCGGTCAACGCCGTTCTGCTTATCAAGACGGGAATTTTTGGCCTTATAGGTTTCGACGCCGATAATAGGTTTGATTCCGGCTTCTTTTGCTTTAACATAAAATTTGAAAGCGCCATATAAGGCGCCATGATCTGTAATTGCCACAGCCGGCATTTTGAATTGCTTTGCTTTTTCGATTACGTCCTCAATCCGGCACATACCGTCGAGCAATGAATAACCCGTATGAAGGTGTAAATGGACAAAAGACATATTAGTTAATTATAAATTATTCTTTATAAGTATCTTTCGATAATTACCTGTTTGGCTTTATTTTCAAAAGTGTCATCCAGCTTTTTTAAGCTTACTTTTTCTCCGGTTTTTTTTTCTAAGGTTTTTTTGATAATCCAGTCTGCCAAGTCGGGATTTTTCGGAAGAATCGGGCCGTGGAGATAAGTACCGATAGAGTTTTTATAGACCATCCCTTCGTTCTTATCCTCTCCATTATTGCCGAAACCCTTGATTACTTTTGCGAGAGGGGTAACTTTTTTTCCCAGATGGGTTCTACCGCCGTGGTTCTCAAAACCAACTAATCTAGTTTTTGGCAAAATGTAAGGTTCTACTATAAGGTTGCCTATCAACCGCTGCGAGTTTATTCCGGGGCTCTCCGTATATAGATCAAAAATGCCGATGCCATCTATAATGGTACCGTCAGCAGCTTTATAGTATCTGCCCAAAAATTGGTAGGCGCCGCAGACAAAAAGACCTGGAATTCCGCCTTCGACGGCTTTTTTTAGAAATAATCCCTTATTGGCTTTGAGGTCTTTGTTGACTATTTCCTGTTGCTTATCCTGCGCACCACCCATAAAAATCATGTCCATCCTGCTGATTAAACCAGGACTTTCATTTAAAGAAATCTTTACAACCTGGGCTTCAAGACCTCTTTTTTGCATACGATAAACTAATGTAATGACGTTGCCGCGGTCGCCGTAGGTGCTCATCAGATCGGGATATAGCCAACCTATATTTATCATAGGAATTTTTTTCCCAGCAATATTTTTCTAATTTCGAGCATTCCGGAATAAGTCGCCAATATATAAAACTTTTCGCCCTGTCTAGTATTTTCTATAATTTTAGTTAAAGCTTGCTGCAGATTTGGAACAGGGTAAATTTTATTTGTTTTATTTTCGTATTTTAATCTGATACTCATATCATAAACGCGGTCACCGGATACAAAAATCTTTTTTACATTAGACAGAAGGATAGAAAAATCCACGTCCCAAATCCATGATACATCCTGACCGTCGGGAATCCTGTCGTTGAGAACGATTAAAAAAGAGGCAGTATTATTTTTGAGCATTGACTTAACTGTTCTGATTGACTGGTTGAACCCGGCAGGATTTTTTGAAAGAAGAAGAAATATTTTTCTTTTCTGAAATTCTATCAACTCCTGTCTGCCAAAAGCCGGCCGAAATTTTTTTAGCAGGCTGTTGATTTTTTTTAAATCGGCTTTAAGAAAATATTTAAAAAAAGTCAAAATTCCATTAGTATTATAGACATTGTACAAACCCTCCATTGGATAATTAATCGAATTTTCGGAAAAATTATTGACATCTTTCCTTTTAAAGCCACATTTGCCACAATTAAAAACACCAAGATGCGAATAAGCCAACCTGGAATAGTTCAATAAGGTATTACAAGAAGGACAGTATATAAAATCAACGTCGTGGGGTATATTTTTTAACTCCATCAATTTTTCGTCGACGCCAAAATACTTGACGTTCATGTGCAGTTTCTTTCCCATGAAATATAAGTAAGGGTCATCGCCGTTTACGACGACGAAGGTTTTTTTTGGAAGAGTTTCCAGGCTGCTAAACCAGCGCGATCCAATAGTATTAACCTCTCCATAGCGGTCGAGCTGGTCACGGAACAGGTTGAGGATAAAGACGGCGTCAGGAACTATTTCTTTTAATAAAAGAGGCAACGTAAACTCATCAACTTCTAAAACCGCAAAATCATAGTCAAGGTTTCCTGAAAAATCAGTTGTTTTCAACAAAGCTGAAGTGACTCCGTTCATCAAATTAGCTCCTTCCGGGTTGGAAAAAACCCGGTAGCCAAGACCTCTTAATAAGTGGCTGATTAATGCGGTCGAAGTCGTTTTTCCATTGGTTCCTGCAACGACAATTACTTTCAAACTATTTTTTTTAAAAATATTTTTGACAAAATTTGTTTCAATTTTCAAAGCCAGATGCCCCGGCCATGTCGAACCGGCCCCAAGATTAAGAAGTGAACTCGCCGCCGCTACCAATTTGCCTAATATTATCGAAAGAAATAGTCTCATTACATTAACCGCAAAATTTTTATTCTTTCTTCAACAGGAGGGTGAGTGGAGAATAGATTGGCCAGCCATGAACTGCGGTCTTTTTTCTTAAAAGGATTGCTTATAAACAAATGGGCGGTCGAAGAAGAAGCGCTTTTGAGCGAATAAGGGTAGCTGCTGATTTTTTCCAAAGCGGAGGCGAGGCCTTCGGGGTTGCGGGTTACCAAAACTCCAGAAGCATCAGCCAAAAATTCCCTCTTTCTTGAAATTGCCAGCTGAATTAACGTCGCCGCTATTGGAGTTAAAATCAAAGCAACTATAAATAACACGGCAAAAATAGGGCTGCTACTGCTGCGGCGCTCTTCACGATCGCCTCTTCCCCACCATAAACTTCTGGTTATCCAGTCGGAGGCGATTACCAAAGTGCCTACCAGAACAGCGACGAGAGAAGAAATCAAAATGTCGTAATTTTTTACATGTGAGAGTTCGTGAGAAATTACTCCTTCGATGTCAGAACGGTCCAATCTTTGCAGAAGTCCAGTTGTTGCACAGACAACTGCGTGTTTTGGATCACGACCTGTGGCAAAAGCATTTGGAGCCGGGTCGTCGATCACATAAAGCTTCGGCATGGGGAGGCCGGCTGCCAAAGCCAGGTTTTCTGTAGTAGTGTAATAATCAAAAAATTCTTTTTTATTAGCCGGTTTTGCACCGGTTGTAAAAAGAACTATTTTGTCAGAGTAAAAATAACTCCCGATGCTGGAAAAAGTGGAAATAAGCAGGCCGAGAAAAAGAAAGGCTCCTGGCGAATTAAAATATTTTCCGGCTAAATAAAAAAAGCCGCTGAATAAAACAATAAATAAGACCATTATTGATACAGTCTTAGTCTTGTTTTGCGAGATCTGTGAATAGACTGACATTTAAAACTTAACTTCTATTTTCTTTCTTTCCTCTTCGGTCGCGGCAAAGAATTCAAAGGCTCTAAAACTGAACATATTGGCAATCATGTTCGAAGGAAACACCTGGACTTTAGTATTAAAGTCCAAAACATTGGCATTGTAAAACTGCCTTGAATAAGCGACTTTGTCCTCGGTATCTTCGAGCTGCCTTTGCAGGTCTTGGAAGTTCTCGCTGGCTTTTAATTCAGGGTAAGCTTCAGCAACAGCAAATAAGGACTTTAACGCACCGCTTAGCATATCATTAGCCTTAGCTTTATCCTGGAGTGTATCGGCTTTCATTAAGGCCGATCTGGCTTTGGTGACTTCGGCAAAGACGCCTTTTTCGTGCTTGGCGTAGCCTTTTACGGTTTCTACGAGGTTGGGAATCAAATCAGCCCGTCTTTTCAGTTGGACGTCAATTCCTGACAAAGCTTCTTGAATACGGGTTTTTAAGACAACAAAACCATTGTATTGCCCTATTAAATAAAGACCCAGAACTACTAGAATTACAATTAAAGGTAGCATAATTTTTTAAACTGATAATTGTTAACAAAAACATTATACTATAAATATTACTCAATGAAAACCTATTGGCAGCGAATTGCAGGATTTGTCGGACCGTCTTCATCGCATGACTTTGATAAAATAGGCCAACAAAACACGAGAAAGTCTATTGAGGACTTCATTTTAAAACACGCGAATAAAAATTCATCGTTTTTAGACGCCGGGTGCAATACCGGCGTCGAGGGTGTGAGATTGTTCAATTCGGGATACCAAGGCAAATATTTCGGAGTGGATAATAATAACAAGGCGGTAAAGCTGGCTAGGAAAAATCTGGCCAACGAATCCAAAGCCAAATTTTTCGTTCTCGATTTAAGCAAATTAAATTTCAAAAAGAATTTTTTCGACATTGTCCTGACAAAAGACGTCATAGAGCACCACCAATATTATGTAAAAATACTTACAGAGTTAGCGAGAGTCACAAAAAAATATTTAATTTTGTCAATGTTTATTAAACCATCATTTTTTCTGGGTGACAAAATAAAGCTGCACCATGACGGCTATTATCTGAACCGTTACAATCAAGGAAAGTTATTTACGTTCATGGCAAAGCATAACTTTAAAAAACCCAAGAAAATTTACGAAGACTGGCAGGATATCGTCTATGTTTTTGAAAAGCTGGTATAATTCTTCTATGAATATTCTTCACTTAGCTTTTCAGGTCGGCCTCTCTAAAAAAATGAAGAGAACAGGCTGGGTAATGCACAAAGTTAAAGAACCCGAAAGCGTTGCCGAACACTGCTTCAGAGTAAATGTATTGGCCATGACCCTGGCTCCTTATTTGGACGTCAATCAGGAAAAATTGATAAAGATGTCGATCATCCATGACCTCGGCGAAACTGCAACGGGCGACTTGGTTGTACAAAAAGGTGCAAAAGTTGACCTAAAAAAAAGAAAGAAAAAAGAAAAGATTGAAAAAGAAGCTATCAGACAGATTCTTTTTGGATTCGAAGAAGACTATAGTAAATTATTCCAGGAAATGATTGAAAGAAAGACGAAAGAGGCGGTTTGTTTTTGGGAGATTGACATTTTAGAAAGAACAATTCAGGCCTACGAATATGAAAAATCCCAGGGTAAAAACCTGTCTGATTTCTTTGACAGCGCCCAGTCGCATATAAAAACACCTCTTCTCAAACAAACCGTCCAAGATCTGATGAAAATGCGCAAGAAATAATTAAAAACTCCTCGGTGAAGCCGCCTGGCAGATAAATCCGATGAAGGCGCAACCAATGCAGGCCGGGTCAACTAGACCTTCTGGACTCAAAGATTGCAGTTCTTGACCTTCGACTAAGTTACATTCGCTGGTTCCTGTTTCGAGATCAACCGTGCGGGTGGTGTTACCATTAAGCATTCCACCGCCGTCGCTTATTCTCAGATGAATAGTTTTTCTTTGTGGTATAGGAACTTTGGCAATAACTTTGAATTTTCGGGTTTCCATATATAAAGCAGGCGGAGCCAAGGGGACTCGAACCCCCAACCCCTTCCGTGACAGGGAAGTGCTCTAGCCAATTGAGCTATGACTCCTTTTCTTACATCTAATTTTATCAATTTAGTTTATTATTTACAATTAGAATGACCGAAGAGTTATTTAGTTTGGAGGTTTTGAATTCACCTTTAACAAAAGGTCCTAAGAAACCGGCAACAGGTTCGGAAGACCAGAATATTTATCAATCAGCCTGCGTAAATGAAATCGAGACTTTAAGACGCGGTTTTGTCTGTGTTCTTTTAGCCGTTGGTAAAGGCAAGAGTACCCATTACGCCGCCTGCCGCCTACCTGATGGCAAATGCCCAGCTGGAGGACCTATTAAACACGTAAAAGTTGACTATACTTTGCCGATTGAAAGAAAGTGGGAAATTAAAAAGCGGATCAAGTTGAAATAAGCTTTATCTTTGGTATATAATAGCGTCACAATGCCTAAAAAATCAAATCCGGATTATCAACAATTGTTTTTTGAAACTGTCGAAAAAAAATATTTCAATCTTTCTCTGGGTATTATTATCGCCTACTTAATTTCCGCGATGACCTATAAAACATTATTAAAAAATGTCCACCTCAATATTGCCTTTTCTTTCCCTAAAATAAACTTCATGAGAAAAACGGAAAAAAAACAAACACCGGTCAAGCAGCTTTCGGAAAAAACTTATGCAATCCAGGAAGGCGACGACCTTTGGCACATTGCCGAAAAATTTTACGGATCCGGATTCAATGCCTATGATATTTCCCTTGCCAACAAAATGAACGACGCTTCTCTTTTGGAGACTGGCCAAAAAATAGTAATCCCAAAAGTAACTCCAAGGGAGCCGACAGTCGGTGAAATATCTGCCTCTTCGACGACTCAGGTTACCTATACCGAAGGAAAATATGTCGTCCAGCCCGGTGATTCGCTGTCTATTATCGCACAGAAAGTATACGGAGATTTATACGCCTGGCAGAGGATTCTTCAAGTCAATAACTTGCGCAACGCCGACCAGCTGGAAGTCGGTATGATTTTGACTATTCCTCGTTAAGCAATTTCGCGAACTTCTTTTTCAGTTTTTCCAACTTTGGATTGATAACTAATTCACAATAAGTTTCTTCCTTATATTTATTGTAATAATTCTTGTGATAGTCCTCGGCTTCATAAAATTTATTTAGGGGGAGAAGTTCTGTGACTATTTTTCCTTCACATTGGCCGGATTTTTCTAAGTCGTTTAACGACTCTTCCGCCAGCTTTTTTTGTTTGTCTGAAGTAAAAAAGATAACCGAGCGGTATTGTGTACCGATATCGTTCCCTTGCCTGTTTAAACTGGTCGGGTTATGAACATTCCAAAATACTTCTAAAAGATCGACAAAGGAAATAATATTGGGATCAAAGACAATTTTCACTACTTCTGCATGACCTGTTTTGCCTGTTGAAACATCGTGGTATCCAGGATTATCCATTTCCCCGCCGGCGTAACCGGAATCGACAGAAACAACACCTTTTAACCGTTGAAAAACGGCCTCGGTGCACCAAAAACAGCCGCCGCCAAAGACTACGGTTTCTGTGTGTTTCATGGTTTGGGGTTCCTCGCCGGGCTCGGAATGACAACGGAGCCTGGAATAAATTTTAACGAAATCGAGTTGACGCAATGCCGGGTGTTTTTCTCGGTATACCCTTCGCCTGTAAATACGTGTCCGAGGTGGCCGCCGCAGGAATTACATACTATTTCTGTCCTCAACCCATCTCTGTCAGGAATTTTCTTGACCGCTCCAGGGATTTCCTGATCGAAACTCGGCCAGCCGCACCCGGAGTGGAACTTGGTGCTTGATTGATAAAGAGACGCATTGCAACGGCGACATATATAGATGCCTTCTTTAAAGAAATCGTCATACTCGCCGGTAAAAGGCGTTTCTGTTGCTTTATGAACTAAAACATCTTCTTCTTTTGGCGTCAGTTTGTTCAGCCTCATAAACTAATACTAATTATATAAAAGTTAGAAATCAAGTTATAAAAAAGGATAAATGATATAATAAATATCGCGGCGTACCCGTAAAAGTGAATAGCCGCGATACAATTAAGGAAAATCGTCGGGAAAAAACCATCGGTTTTGTCCCGAGAGTGCGGGATTAGTACAGTGGTAGTATGCCACCTTCCCAAGGTGGAGATGCGAGTTCGATTCTCGTATCCCGCTCTGGAATTGCCGATGTAGCTCAATGGCAGAGCAGCTGTATCGTAAACAGCAGGTTATCGGTTCAAGTCCGATCATCGGCTCATGAGAAAATTTGAGATGTTTCAGAAAAACACCCTTTCAAAAACAATTATTATTTTTATCGTTCTTTTGTTGACGACCGTAATTCTGGTTTCCACCGTTGGTTTGAAATTACTTCTTAATTATTCGGTTTTTATCGCCAATTTCTTTTCCAAGAAAACATCTACGACTCTCAATAAAACCAGCGACGTTTACGGTTCAATCAGCATTGACAATATACCTACAGCAACTAACAGCGCTGCGATTGTTGTCTCTGGCTCGGTCGTAAACTACGATAAAATTCAGTTTTTCATAAACGATGAAAAAGTCAAAGAAATAGATTCTCTCGCGAGCGATACCTTTTCCGAAGAAATCGGCGACTTAACAAAAGGAGACAATAAAGTTTATATAAAAGCCCTGACTAAAGACGGAAACCAAAGCAAAACAACCGTCTCCTACCCGGTTTTGTTCAAGGACGAAAAACCGAAGCTGGATATTTCCGAACCAAAAGACGGCGACAAGACTTCAAAGACAGAAATTACTATCAAAGGCTCGACGGACAAAGAAGTATTTGTAAAAATCAACGACTTGCCAATTACCGTCGATGCCAACGGCAACTTTCAAACCAGCGTCAGGTTAAAAGATGGAGACAACGTCATTAATATTATCGCTTCCGATGAAGCCGGCAACTTCGAAACTAAGACTTTGAAGGTGACTTATCAGAAAGATTAGTAAAAAGCAGGAAAAGGATAAACGGGTGCAAAAATACGTTGTCAAAAAGAGAGGCTACTCCGACCAAAAGCAGAATTGTCCGCATTGACTGACTATTTTTCCAAATAAGTCTAATGAGTCCAATTAGACCTATTAGTCCAATCAACCCTGCCGATACCAATATAGTCAGGTAGCTCGAGCTGAAAGAAGCGCCGGCGTTGGACTTGGGAATATTACGAACATACCTCAACCGGTCATAACCATAACCCAGAATAGGCTTTTTTATAAAAAGCTCGATTCCCTCTTGATAGTCTTTAAGCCTTGAAGCTATGGAAAAAGTCCTTGCAAGATTGACGCCTTCTCCAGACGGCTTGGGAGCAATGATAATTAAAAATAATAAAATAATTAAATAAAGAAATACTTTCTTGAGCTTTTTTTTTGTAAAAAACAAATATATTAAAGAGACTGCTAAAGACAAATAAATACTACGGGAGAAACTTAAGGCGATAAAAATCAAGTAAATAATTTTTACATACCAAAGGCTGCTTGAAAGAAATATCATTCCGTAAATCACGCCGGCGATTGCCGTATCAAAAAAAACCCCGAAGGTCCTGTAAAGATGAGGGTCCCATCCAAGATAAAATAAGTTCCTTAAATCAGGGTATAAAAAATATTGGGTGATTGTAGAAGAAATAGTGGCAATAGTTATTATTAAAACGCCTTTTTTTACAATATTTTTTGCATTTTTATTTTCATCTGACCAATAAGTCAGATAAGCCCAATAAACACCATACAAAATCAGTCTTAAAAGATATAATAATCCGACTATATTTTGAAATCGAGAATAGCCGCCGATTCCGTTTATCAGTGAAATGAAAAGAATAGCAAAAAAAATAAAGAGGCTTTTGTATTTTGTCCAAAAAGATTGCAGGGGAGCAAAACGGTATTTAACGGCTAAAGTTAAAATAAATAACGTTAAAACAGCTTCGTAAAGGTAGATATTTACCTGTCCTCCATAAAGCGAAAGTCTTCCCAGCTGCCCAAAAGAAAAGAAAAACGCAAGAAGATAGAAAAGAATGTTCACTTTTGTTGTAACTGGTAAAGCTTCGCTCTAACCAAAAAAGAATGAAAACTCATCAAAAAGGCATAAGCAAATCCCGCTGCTCCATCTAAAAATCCCAAATTTAAAACATAGTTGTAAATAAATTTAAAAAACGGAAAAAAAACAATTTCCAAAACGCCGCAAGTTTTTCCGTGATTATAAAGTTCTTCTGCCCGTAAAGAAGAATAAACGTTTACTTTAACGATAAATTCTTTTAAAGTCGGATGAGGATAGTGGTTGATAAAACTTTTAAGGTGACCGACATTTTTTGCCGTGTGAAAAACTTCATGAACATTGCCCAGCCACTTGCCAGAATTTTTCCTAATGAGTCTGATGAGTCCAATTTGTCTGATTTGTCTGATCTCTCCATACATAAGTTCTTTATTCCAAAAAAAATCCCGCCTTCTCAGAAAATAAGCGTCATTATCGCTCTCTTTAAGATTTACAATTTCTTTTCTTAATTCAGGAGAAATTTGTTCATCGGCATCAACGAATAAAATCCAATCAAAATTTGCTTTGCTCATTCCAAAATTCCTTTGTCCGGCAAAATCACCATTCAGTTTTCTTTGAAAAAGTTTGTACTTTAAAACTTTATGGACTAACACTATTGTTTTATCTGTTGAGAAATCATCAACTACAATTATTTCGTTGCAAAAAGCGACTGACTTCAAACATTTGCTGATATTTTTTTCCTCGTTTTTTGTCAAAATAACTGCCGATAGTTTCATAATTAATACAATTTTACCAAGTTTTCAACGTATTTCTTCCAGCTGAATGTTTTAGACAATAGTTTGAGCGTTTTCATACTTGGTTTCTTGGATATTTGTTTTGTCATCTGAACAAATTCATTTAAATTATTAGTTATGTTTGCATAAGGCGCCAGTTCGGGAATGATACTCGTCTTGAGCCCGACAACAGGCGTGCCTTGTGCAAGCGCTTCAAGAACAGGCAGATTGAAGCTTTCATAATCAGAAGCAGTTAATAAAGCTGCAGCTCCCTGGTAGAGTTTTTTTAACCTTTTTCTGGAAACCCCCTTAGTCGCGACAATCAACCTAAATTTCTTATAATTAGGATCCTTTTTTATTTCAACAAATGCCTTTTTAATAAAAGATATGTTTTTAATTAAATGATCCATGCCTACAAATAGAAAATAAGGTTTTTTAACTTTTGGTACTTGTTTCTTTTCTCTCATATCAAAAGGAATTCCAAAAGGCAGAACAACGATGTTTTTTTTATTTCCGTACTTGACAGCGATCAATTCCAGTTCCTTTTTAACTTTTATTGAAGAAACAACAATGATGTTCGAACGGATTATCATCTCATCAAGCTGATTTCTTAAACGTATGCTGTCTTTTAAGGAATAATGTTTAGGGTAAAAATAATAAGACAGTCCGTGGCAGAAGCTGATTATTTTTCCGGAGGCGTAAAGGGGGAATGCCTGGTTGAGAGCAAGGAAAACATCTTTTTTTTCTTTGAGCTCTTCCAGGCTGACACGGCCTTTCATCCAGGCTAAGCGTGGTTTTAAATTCTCAAAAGTATAGACAAAATATTGGTTTTTTTTGTCATATAACTTTAGAGCCTTTAGTAAATTCTCAGAGAAAATATAGTTGCCGAACCTCTCGCCCGCTTTGGCTCCCAATCCCCCACCGTCAACGGAAATTTTCATTGATGGCTTTTTTCAAAATTATAAAAGAAATTATCACGTTTATCGATTCGCCTACCAGCGTTATCCAAGAAGAAGCAAAATAACTATAACGTGGTATTAATATTATATTCATAAGCGGGTTGTAAACTAACTGGAAAAGGAAAAGACAAATGACCCATTTAGCCCGTTTTAAAGCATATAAGCCATTAAGGGCAATAGAGGTAAGAAGAATCATAGGCAAAGCAAAAATGATTATGCGCAAGACCGGAATCCCTGAATGGTAATCCTCTTTCATGACCAATGGCAATACCAAGGGTGAAAAAACAAAGATTCCTAAAGCAGTTAGGCCGCCGGCCAATAATACTAAAACAAAATCCTTTTTGATTTTCGAGACAAAGAGATTTTTTCTTTTTTCTTTGGCAAACTTTGCAAACATCGGCATCGAGGAAACGTTGTAAGCAGTCACCATAAACATCAAAGCATCCAAAAACTTATATCCGGACGAATAAATCCCCACTTCCTTTGCTCCTTTCATAAAATTAAGAAGCAAAACGTCGGCTTTTGAATAAAAACCTGCGATAAGGCTGATCATAAGAAAAACCATTGATTTTTTGGCGATTGCAAGCCAAGCAGATGGGCTGAATTTGAAACCCAAGCCCTTGATCTGTTTTTTTATCAGGAAAAAATTAAAAATTGCATAAAAACTGTAAAGAATAAAGGTAGCAACAAAAATATAAAACATCCTTCCGGAAAAGAAAACAGTTCCTATAAGCGTTATGACAAGGGTTATCTGAAATATCATCGAAACCAAAGAAACCAAATAGGACTTTTCAATTATTGACGAGAAGATGAGAAAACTCCCTGAAAAAGTATTGGCCAGGATGACAACCGATGTTAAAATAATTGCCGTTAATATCGCTGGCGGATAACGGAAAATAAAAGCAAAAAGAAGCGTTAATAAAAGAGTCAGAAGAGACAAAACTATCCGGAAGGAAAAAAGATTTATTGAGCTGTCTTTTTTCTGGCCCGGAAGATAAACTAAACCGTAAGAAGTTGTCCCAAAATCTAAAAGCGGTAAAAACAGACCTACGTGAGTCCAGGCTAACGTATAAACGGCATATTCCTGGGGCGGAAAGCTCCTGATTAAAACCAAAAATAGAACGAAATGAAGGATTTTATTGACCAGCGAAGATATATTTAGGCTGAAAAAACTCAAATAAAAAGGCCTTTTTATGATTTCTTCGTAAATAGTTTTTGGCAGTCTCAAAAGCTCCCGGAGTTTTTGTTTGGAGCTGCCGTATTTTATTAAAAATTTCAGCCGATTTTTAAATAAATAGTAATTTTTTGCCGGGTTGTCTTTTGAGACTTCAAAGTGCTGGTAAATCTTTGAAGAATCTATGCCGACTCTAAAACCAGCTTTTCTGGCCCGGTAGCAGTAATCTACCTCTTCATAGTAAAGAAAGTAGCTTTCATCAAATAAACCTATTTTGTCAACAACGGCCTTATCTATCATCATTAAAGAGCCGGAAACAAAGTCAACTTTTGAGAATTTCGTTCTTGGTTTTTTTTCAGACAAACCACCGCTCATGCGCCACTTATCTAACTCTCCGCCGTAATATGTCTTTCCTTCCTGGTTCATTGCAAATCCGGATATGTCAAATCGCTTGGCTGCCTGAACAAAGTCAAGAAAAGTCAAAGCCGCTAAGGATATATCAGGGTTGGCGACAACAATTAATTCACAACCGTCTCTAATAGCTTTTTTTATTCCTTGGTTAACGCCGCCTGCATAGCCAATATTATTGTCAGTATTATCAATAAAGTAAAGTCTATAATCCTGGATTTTCAACTCTTTAATTTCCTTTTTCAGGCGGTTTATTTCCGATTCCGGCGTTTTAAATAATACGAATATAAATCCAAATTTCATTTTTTATAAAAAAATAGTAATAAGTAAGTCAAAAATTCCATATAAACAAATCCCAAATCCAAGGGAATTCTGAACAGTCCGTCCTTGTAGCCTCCATCTTTTATAAATCTCGCCCAAAACATGTGAACCGGATATAAAAAGATTTTTTTTAAGGAACTTTTTTCTTTTTTTGATGCTTTTATTTTGGCTATTTTGACAGCATAATCAGTAAACTTACGATATACCTGTCCAAAAGACCGGTAGGAATAGTGGAGGATTTTACATTTTAGTTTCCCTATCCTGCCTTTTTTGACAAATAATTTATTGTGGACAATTGATGGTTTTATTTCCAAAGAATCCCTCTGAAAAAGTCTGACCATTTTATAATTTTCTCCGCCGTAATTTAAGGGTTTTCCGAGAAAATAGTTTTGGTAAGGTATTTCATAGGCGGCAAATTCTTGCTTGTCATCCTGAACTAATTTAAGGATCTCTTTCTTCAATTTATCAGAAACAACTTCATCGCTATCCAAAATTAACACCCAATCTCCACTCAAATGTTTTAAACCGTACGATCTTTGTTTTCCAATATCATCGAATTCTTTAACTAAAACTTTATAGACTTTCGACTCTAAGACTTTATGAACTATCTCGAGTGTTTTATCCTTTGAATTACTATCAACGACAATAATCTCTCCCAAATTCTTTACGGATTCTAAGGTATTTTTAATCGTGTCCTCGTTGTTTTTACTGATTACCAAAACAGATAAACTTGCTTTCATAACAATCAATATTATACACTGTAACTATGTTTAAAAAATTCCTTAAGAAGTACCAATTTGCCGAAACTATTTTCACGATAATTGTAATCGGCGGATTGATTTACGGCGCTTATTACTACTACAAAAAAACCACTTCGCAAATTGCTTCGCTCTATTCGACCAAGCTGAAAACCGAAAGAACTTTGAGTTCAATTTCGACGGAATTAAAAGGTCTCAAAAACCAAGATCAATATAAAATCAACAAAGACCTCGAGGGAAAAATTAAAAATATTGAAACTTCTTATGACCAAACGGTGAAGATTTATGAGAAGCTTCTGGATTTAAAAAATCAAACAAAAAATACAAAAAAACTTGACGATTTATTTGCGGAAATCCTTAGTTTATTGTCTCAGAGAAACTATTCTTCGGCAGAAGCCGATTTGACTTTATTGGGCAGGCAGATTGACGAAGAAAAACAAAAAATCGCCGCTTCTTTTCAAATTCCCGCCAACGTCAAGGAAAGCAACACGCCGCCAGGCAATGGCTTCAGCAGCCAAGTCGTCAAGAGCGATATCGGCGACTTTCTTGTCTATATCGTTGCCGCAGATCTTAATTCTACAAGAGTAATTGTTGATTCGGCCTCTGATTCAGACTGCAAAAGTGACTGCCCGGTTCTGTCACTGGGCGATTATGTATCGAGAAGCGGCGCCTTTGCCGGAATAAACGGCTCTTATTTCTGTCCGGCTGACTATCCCAGCTGTTCTGATAAGAAAAATTCATTTGACACTCTTTTAATGAACAAAAACAAAAAATATATCAATTCCGACAATAACGTATACAGTACGGTACCCGCAGTTATATTCAACGGCAACTCGGCCAGATTTGTCGGCCAGTCACTCGAATGGGGCCGCGACACTGGTGTAGACGCGGTCCTGGCCATGCAGCCCCTGCTTGTTTCCGGCGGCAATGTCATTTTTAACGGCGACGGAGAACCAAAACGGGGTTCAAAAGGCTCACGGAGCTTCGTCGGCGCGTCAGGATCAACTGCCTACATCGGCGTAGTTTTTAACGCTACGGTGGCCGAAGCTGCCCACGTCATAAAAACCATGGGTATACAAAATGCCCTCAATCTCGACGACGGCGGGTCTACAGCGCTATGGAGTGGCGGATACAAAACCGGACCGGGGCGCAATCTTCCCAACGCCCTTCTTTTTATCGGAAAGTAATAGTTTAGGCTTTCTTTAGGCTCCGTTATTGGTATAATATACATTAATGAAACCAGAAACTAAGGCAAATAAACCGTTTAATTTTGCTGTGGCAACTTTTAGAACTATCACCTACGAATTTGAAAGGTATCACGTCCCTTTATTTCGCGGAAATCAACTTACCATTTGGGACTATTTGTTTTCCTCAAATCCTATTTTAAAAAGTGAGGCTTTTGACACTTTAAAAGTATTACCCCACAAAACTCAAAAAGAGAGATTTTCAAAAGTAATGCAAACTTTGCAAAACGCCGTAAATAATCAGCATTTTGAAAATATATCAATCGACCCTAGAAAAGAATTTGATGAATCTTATGCAAGTGATAAGGACGCTTCAACATTTCTTTATCTTTTGACTCTCGGCGCCAGTGCAAAAGACAACGTCTTCTATGAAAGAACCAGACAGTTTTTTCTCATCCAGCTGTCAGAATTGGCGGAAAAGTTAAAAAGGCCGTGCAGTACGTTAACACTCTCTGACATAACTCGCGAGATATTAAATGGAAAATTTAAATTAGACTTGCCTGCTTAATCTATCTTCTATCGAAAAAAATAAGATTTGCGAAAAGAAGCGAACCTAGAAAGATATCAGGAACAAATAAAAATCTGGACAAAATTAATGACAACACTGCTGCTGATATACCGAATAAAGCCTGATATAAAGGTTTATTAGGTGAAGTCATTGGTTCGGGAAGCATGATTAAAACAAAAAATATTAACACTGGATCTAAAAGATTTATTTCATGGCTGATAAAAAAAGTCGAAAAAATATAGACAGCATAAAACGACAAAATCATATAGATTTTTCGCGACCTAAAAATTGACACGTATCCTGACAGTAAAACCAAAGGCAAAACATTGGCGATGCCCGACCAAGACACTGAAGTTTTGAAAAGCAGGGATCCAAAAAATAACCCGAAAGTCGCCGGGTTGAAAATATGCCGGCCTTTTAATTTGATAAAGTGCTTTGAGGCAATTGCCAGGACGACAATAGCGAACATCTCTAAAAGCTGATTTTTTGGTGAATTGAGGAGTCCAACTATCAACCCTGTGGCTATTGCCGCCGAAAGTAAAAAGGGTTTTATTTTCTTGGCCCATACAAATAAATAGTCAACCAGAACAGCCAAGATTACGGTAAAACTGTAATAAATTAAAAGATACGGAGAAAACTTTGCTAAAAGGTTGGCTAAAATGAAGCAAAAAAGAAATATTGCCAACTGTACCTTAGGAGTAGAAAGATATTTCATTTAACTAGATGATAATAAGTTTTCACCAAAAAAACAACCCACCGGCTTCCCGATGGGTTGATAAGATAAAAGTGAATTTAGTTATGGACAACCAAATTCCCACCAGTTATCGGATACATTCCGACTGGCGCTGTACCATTTTCGCACCAAGATTTAGCAGTTGCCAAATCACTACTAACTGTATGTCCATAAAGGTCGCCGTTCGTCCCAGGCGTTCCTCCATCTTTCACATAAGAAACAACGTAAAGTCCTGTCAAACCGGGCCAACCGGCCGGAATCTGAAACATAAACCATCCTTCTTTAGTTAAAGGTTTTACATTCGCACACATAACCTTTGCCTCATAATGTAGCAACCCAGGATAATCATAATTCCAATATTCTATTTCTCCTTTGTCTTTAGGCGATACACCAAAGTCAAAAGCACTGAATTCCATTTTTTGATTTGGATTTCCCATAATTATTTCTCCGGTTGCCTTTCCGGCAAGATTATTATCATGATCATTTTCATGTGGAATATCTCTATCTCTTTTGTGTTCTTTATCATTGTGATGATCACGATTATCTTCGTCTATCTTGTCTTTTCTTTCGACATAACTTACACAGGCTCCTTGATTCTTAAAAACCGGATTATTAAATATTTTCCAACCATTATTTTTACATTGGTTTTTATTGGTTGGTGGACCGACTAAAACCGGCGGAATTGGACCTGAAAGCGAGGAAAAATTATCGAATAAAAATCCTTTCCCTAAATCTTCTGGGATTGCAGCGCCGCTTGATCGAAAAATCACAGTTTTAGTTATTCTTGGACTTTGTTCAGCGGATGCTTCCGGATCATATCTGTAATAATTTTCCCAGCTCGTTCCCGTTTGGACTAAAACTCCATCAATCCATACTTTAACGATGTCATTTGACGGCCCATCTAAAACATCTAGAGTTAATTTAACTGTATGAGGAATTGCGCGGTTAAGACCTGTTGCAATTTGCGTTTCAACAAAGTTCGCAGGGTTTGATGTTCCTTGAACATCAACAAAAAAAACATCAATTCCTGCCGTTCCATCCTCAAAACGTAAATAGCTCATTCTGGAACCGTCCCCTCTATCTGGTGAAACAGAAGAATGCAGTCCTGGTTGTTGTGAACCTGGCACTGTAGAAGCAATGTCAAATTGCATTTCAAAATGGCGTTGCAAAGTACCAGTACTAAAAGATCCTGCAGTTGAATCCGCTTCTCCAACAGCATTAAAAAGTGGTTTTGCAAATACCTGATCACCGAAACAACCGCTTGTAACAGCATCTGAAATTCTCAATGACTGAGCTCCAAAAGTTGAATATCCAAAGCTTCCGTCCACTTTTTGATCATATAAAGCACAACCTGATCCTGTCGCGCCTAAACTTGACCATCCATCTTGTCCATTAATAACACCTGTTGTATATGGTGGATTCTCGAAATTTACAGAAACGGAATCGGCAAATGCCGGTCCTACATAAAATATAATTGCCAAAAAAAGTAATATGCTTATAAATAATTTTTTCATTTATTTTTCACCTCCCTTCCTGAAGATTTTTGAAGCTAAACTGTTGACTATAATCAACATATGTAAGAAAGATAGCAGGAGTTTTTAATGGTTTCAAATATTACCTTTTTTATACAAGTTTAAACAGGCTGTTATATTTATTTACTGTGAGATTTTTGCTTGAATAATCAGTCTCTTCAACGTAGTTCCGGGAGGCCAGCAGGTCATTAATGTTAAAGTGGAGTCCGGGCTGGAAGCTGGGTTTAAAAATGAAACATTTTTGGGGTCGACGAATTTTTTCGCGGTTACTTTATATACGTATTTTTTATTAGCATAGTAGACATCTATCTCGTCGTCTTTCTCCAATTTATGCAAAAGGTAAAAAACCGAGTTATAGCGGTTGGCGTCATACCAGTTTCCCGAAGAATGGGCAAAGATAAAGCTGTTGCCTCCGAATCCCGGAAATGCCGTTCCTTTGGCGTGGGCGACACCTTTTGTCAGCGCCCATTGGTACTCTTTGCTGTTATAAGGATCGACATTGGCGACCACTTTGGCATTGGCAAGGATTTTTGGTATGACTATGCCGAAATCAGTATCAACCGGAGTGATTTTTTTGGCTGCCGTTAAGGGTTTCAGGCTATATTTTGCTTCTTCTTTGATAACCGGGAAAAAAGTCAATAAAAAGATAGATAAACCGCTTAGAAATAGCACCAAACCGGCGACTATGAAGAAATTATTGGTTTTGGCTGGCTTTTTTGAAGGCATAATAGATAGCGTAACCTAAACCGGCGGCAACCGCAAGTATCAGCAATGTCAGTTTCTTTTTGTGGGTGACAAAATCTAAGACCGTTGACGGCAAAGACTGTTTCATATTGACTATTTCCGGCTTAGCAGACGGGGAAGCTTCACCCAAAACTTCGCCTTCTTTTGTTTTTTCACCAAGAACCTGGCCTCCAGCGCCTCCTGGAATATTGGCATTGGCGACCGGGATGGCTCCTTCAGCTGGTGTAGTAACCACTGTCGTAGTTGATGTTATAGTAACGCTGTCACCTGTCGGTCCTGAAGCATTGCCCGCCACATTGAAAGCGCGCAGGACATAATAATATGTTTTATTGCAGTCTGGGACTGATTCGGTGAACGAACCTTCGGTATTTGGACCGATGTT
>JAHFKS010000008.1:0-19101 GCA_023245215.1 Candidatus Microgenomates bacterium
CCAAAGAAGATTTGGTCATATTTTTGAACGTACCTTTTAACTTTGCTTATAAACTAATAGAGACTAAAGCCAAAAGAAACTATCTTAAAGGCAAATTAAAAGACCAGTACGAAGAAAATGCTTCCTATCTTGGACAAGTAGAAAAAATTTATCTTTGGTTGAACCAACGCAAAAAAAATTGGGTAAAGATTGACTGTATTGAAAAAGGGGAAATTCTTTCCAAACTGGCTATCCACCAAAAAATCATAAGCGTCCTCAAGAAAAAAGGTTTTTTGCCTGTTTGACAAATTAATACCTTCCTGATAAGCTTGTTGTAATGGATAAAAAATTATCTAGTCTCTTGCTTCTTTTTGTCTTGGCATTCGGCCTTTTTGTGGGATTGGTCGTTTTCAACCAGCCGATAAAAACTTTTACCAGAGCTCGAGAAGAGTTAATACCTTCGTCCGAGAGCTCATTGATTTTTGCCTGGCCGCTGACTGCTAAAGCCAATGGAACGGATAAAGTAAATATTAATGTATTTATCAGAAACGTCAACAACCTGCCGCTTACAAATAAACTCGTCACCATGCAGACCAATCTTGGAACTTTGGATTCTCCCACGGCTACCACTGACAAATCGGGTAAAGCTACTTTTAATTTAACTTCCTCGTCAACCGGTATTGCGCAGGTGAACGCCAACGTTGACAATCAGGTTCAAATTAAGCAGACCGTCACTATTAAGTTCGAGTAACGTTTATTATGAAAAAAATCACCAAAGTTGTCATTCCGGCGGCTGGGTTTGGCACTCGATTTCTTCCGCAAACAAAGGCAATGCCAAAAGAAATGCTTCCGATCGTCGATAAGCCGGTGATTCAATACGTCGTCGAAGAAGCAATAGATTCTAAAATCGAAAATATAATTATTATAACCGGAGCAAATAAACGAGCTATTGAAGACCATTTTGACGAACCCTCCCAGGATCTGATTAAAAACCTCTTGTCGGGAAAAAAAGAGCACTTGCTCGAGGAAATCCAAAGAATCTCCCGGATGGCTAATTTCATTTATATAAGGCAAAAGGGTCCTTATGGCAACGGCACCCCTGTTTTGACGGCCGAACCGGTCATCGAAGATGAGCCGTTTGCAGTTCTCTGGGGAGACGAATTTATATACAGCAAGCCGCCAAGGCTGGCTCAGATGATTAAAGTTTACGAAAAATTTGGAGGTATAATAATTTCTGGTGTAAAAATTGAAAATAAGGAAGATCTAAGACGGTACGGCATCGCCGATCTGACCCACGTCGAAGACAATGTCTACAAAATCAATAAAATAATTGAAAAACCCGAACCTTCGGAAGCTCCGTCAAATATTGCCACCCATGGAGGCTACATTCTGCCCCCGGAAATCTTCCCTGCTTTGAGGAATATTAAGCCCGGAAAGGGAGGAGAAGTCTGGCTGGTTGACGCTATAAACCTTCTAAAAAAAGAGGGAATTCCCGTTTATACCGTAGTTATCCAAAATGGCAAATATTACGACACGGGAAACAAATTCGAGTACTTAAAAACCGTCATTGAATTTGCCATCGACCACAAAGAAATTAACGGTGAATTCAGAACCTTCCTTAAATCTTTAAATTTATGATTGAAAAAAGCCTCCCTCATTGTTAAAATGTAAAGTTATGACTAAAGACGACAAGAAAGTTGAAGAGTTGTTTGCGGCCGGATCTCATTTGGGCCACAAAAGCAATAAAATCCATCCCAAGGCAAAAAAATATATATATACCATTGACCACGGATCTTCGATAATCGACCTTTCCCAAACAGTCAAACTGCTTGATAATGCAAAGGAATTCGTTGCCACTTTAGCCAAAAACAAGAAAACCCTATTGGTCGTTGTCACAAAAAGAGTTGCCCTCGGTTTCGTAAACGAACTTTGTAAAAAAAACGGCCTTCCTTACATTACGGTCAAGTGGCCGGCCGGACTTTTGACGAACTTTGACATGATTGTAAAAAATGTCAAGAAATTAAAATCCATGAAAGAGGAAAAGGAAAAAGGGGAATGGAACAAGTTCGTCAAGCATGAACAGATAAAATTGCAAAAAAAACTGAACAAACTCGAAAAGTTTTACGGCGGCATTGCTTCTTTGGAAAAGCTCCCGGACGCAGTTTTTATCGTTGACGTTAAAAAGGAAAAGAACGCCGTAAAAGAAGCTGTTGAAAAAAAACTGCCGATAGTAGCTATCGTTGATACTAATGTTGACCCTGTCCATATCAATTACCCGATTCCGGGCAATGATGACGCTGCAACATCAATAGAATACTTCGTGAAGGAAATTGTAGAAGCTTATGTACGACATTAAAAAACTAAAAACTCTTCGCGAACAAACCGGCGTTTCCTTTTCTCTTTGCAAAAAGGCCCTCGAGGAAACAGATAATGATATGGAAAAATCGAAAAAGCTTTTGTCAAAATGGGGCGCCGATAAAGTAAAAGATAAAGAATCAAGAAAAACAAATGCCGGTGCGGTTTTCTCCTACGTCCACCATAATAAAAAAGTCGCCACTCTCGTTGAACTTTTATGTGAGACTGATTTTGTTTCCGGAAACAAGGAGTTTCAAAACTTGGGACAGGAATTAGCCATGCAGGTCGCATCGCTCAAAGCAGAGGACGTGAAAGAACTTATGGATCAGGAATATGTTCGCGATCCAAGCAGAAAAATTTCTGATTTAATAAAAGAGGCAGTCTTAAAATTCGGAGAAAATATTAAAATAAATCGAATAATTCGCTGGGAGATATAGAAATGGATTTTACTACTCAACTTAAACTAAACGTCCAAAAAGTAATTAATTCCCTGAGAGAAGACCTGAAAAGCATCAGGACAGGGCGGGCTACACCGTCGTTAGTAGAGAATTTAATTGTTGAGGCTTACGGGGGTTCGACAAAATTGCGCCTTATGGAATTGGCGACTATTACAACTGAAGGCGCCAGCGCGTTATCTATCGCCCCGTTTGATCCTTCAACCGTCCAGGATATCGAAAAATCAATTTTGAAATCTCCGCTTGGACTTTCGCCTGCCGTACAAGGAAGCCGGATAATCATTAAGATTCCGCCTCTTTCGACTGAACAAAGAGAAAAGTTTATTAAAACTGCCGGAGAAAAAATTGAAGACAAAAAAAACCAGATAAGAAATCTCCGCGATGAGACTAGAAAATCTGTCAAGAATTCTTTTGAAAAAAAAGAGACCACCGAAGATGAAAAATACCGTTTGGAAAAGGAAATTGACACTATTACGCAAACATTTTTTCAGGAAATAGAAACAATCAAAGACAAAAAAGAAACAGAAATAAGAGAAATTTAATATTATGACCATCGTAATTTTTATTCTCACTTTAGCACTCCTAGTCCTCGTTCATGAATTCGGACATTTTTTGGCGGCAAAAAAACAGGGCGTCAAAGTCGAAGAGTTCGGATTCGGCTTGCCGCCGAGAATATTCGGAATCAAAAAAGGAGAAACTCTTTACAGCATCAATCTTCTTCCCATAGGAGGATTTGTCAAACTTTACGGAGAAGAGTACCACGAAATCAAAAACAAGTCTTTGTCCCAGCGGGCGTTTATCAACAAAAACTCCTGGCAGAAAGCCTTAATTATTATTGCCGGAGTCATCGGCAATCTGATCTTGGGTTGGGTGCTAATTTCTTATCTTTTCACTCAGGGCGTGCCCGTACCTAGTAATAAAGTGACTATCGAAAAAATAGTAAAAAATTCGCCAGCGGAAAAGTCCGGTCTTAAAGAAAAAGATGTCATCTTAACAATCTCTTCAAATTCTTTAAAAAGCTCTGAAGACCTGATCGCTCTTTCTAAAAAATATGCCGGACAACCGGTTCAAATTACCATTTTGCGAAACGGAAAAAAATTCCCGGCGATTCTCACTCCAAGAAAGAACCCTCCTACGGGAGAAGGCCCTATCGGAATCGTCGTCACTTCATTTGAAGAAAAAAAATTCCCTTGGTATCAAGCTCCTTTTTACGGTTTGATTGAAGCTTCTAAAATTACTTACAAAATCGCCGTTGAGATAGCTAAGGTTTTCGTAAGAATCGCCCAATTTCAAAAGCCGGGTGTCGACGTTGCCGGACCGGTGGGCATCGCCCGTTATGCAGACAGCGCAATCAAGTTCGGAAAAAACGCCTACCTTGAACTAATTGCCTTGTTATCTTTCAATCTTGCCATTATAAATATCCTGCCCTTTCCGGCGCTCGACGGGGGACGGCTGATGTTCGTCATATTTGAAGGAGTGACAAAAAAAAGACTCAATAAAAATATTGAAAAATACGCCAACCTCGCCGGAATCCTGATACTTTTATCTTTGGCAGTAATCATTACTATCAACGACATAATTAAAATTTATAGGTAGAATTTTGTTATAATAATTTATGGTTTCTCCGTTTAATTCAAAATACAGGCTGATAACTGTTTCCGGTAAAGTCGCCGTCGGCACCACTACTTTGACAAAAAATTTAGTCCACATTTTGGGCTGGAAGCATATTAATTTCGGAGCCTTACAAAGACAGTTTGACCGCGAACACGGAATTAATGAAAATAAACAAGGAGCCCTCGCCAGATCTGACGACCACGAAAAAAGCATGGAAGAAATGGGAAATAAAATTCTTAAAAGTGAAAAAAACGTCGTTTATGAAGCCTGGTTGTCCGGGTTTTTGGCAAGAAATTACAAGGATGTTTTGAGAGTCCTGCTAATCTGCCCGAATAGAGCTATTAAAATCGACCGGGTAGCCAACCGAGAAAAAATAGCTATAGAAGAAGCCAAGCACTGGATAAAACAAAGAGAGGAAGAAAATGAAAAAAAGTGGAAAAAATTATACGGAAACTTTAACTTTTGGGATGAGAAATATTTCAACTTGGTTATAGACACTTATGCAACTGGTCCGATGGAAACTCTTGGCAAAGTCTTGGATAAATTGGGATATAGACATAAATGAAATACGATAAAATTACTATTTCCGGAAAAATCTGCGCCGGAAAAACCACCCTTCTAAAATCTCTCGAAAAAAAATTAAAATGGCCCGCCTTCATGACCGGACAGCTCTTCCGCGATTATGCCAAAAAAGAAGGATTTAATCTTGAAGGCGCAGAAGAGCAAAACGACAAACTTACCAAAGCGGTCGATTATAAGGTCCGCGACATGCTCCACAGTCCGGGCAATTTGATTGTCGACGGCTGGATGTCGGGATTAATGGCAAACAAACTACCAAATGTTTTAAAAATATTCCTCGTATGCAAAGACGATATCCGCTACAAAAGATTCGCCAAAAGGGAAAAGATGTTATATAAACAGGCAAAAACGCGCGTCGAAGACAGGCAATCCAGCTGGTTTGTAAAGATAAGAAAAATTCATAAAATTAGAAGCAGCAATCTTATCAACCAGAAAAACTATAACTTAATTATCGATACCTCTTACATAACGCCCCAGGCTGTTTTAAAACAAGTCCTCGAAAAACTCAAGTAAATAACTTATAATTAAATTCATGTTATATTCCAGGCTCTTCGGTAAAACTAAAAAAAGCACAAAGACTTATGATTCCGTCAACGCAACTTATCTGCAAAAAGGCGGCTTTATCGACCAAGTCATGGCCGGAACATATACATATCTTACCCTTGGCCTGCGGGTATTGAATAAAATAGAACAGATAATCAGAGAAGAAATGAATACAATAGGCAACGAGATACTGATGCCTTCGATTACTCCGATTGCCAACTGGGAAAAGACCGGGCGATTCAAGACGGTAGACGTCCTGATGAAAACAACTCCGGCGAATATTTTTGCCAAGGCAAAAAACGACACCGAATACGTCCTCAATCCGACACATGAAGAGGTAGTGACGCCTTTGGCGCAAAAATTTATCTTAAGTTATAAGGATTTTCCATTTGCCCTTTACCATATCCAGACGAAGTTCAGAAACGAACCAAGAGTCAAATCGGGTCTTCTCCGCGGGCGGGAATTCCGGATGAAAGACTTATACAGCTTCCATACTTCGGATCAAGATTTAAAAAAATATTACGAAAAATCAAAAGAAGTTTACATGCGGGTTTTTGAACGGCTTGGAATCGGAAAGGATACGGTAATTGCCCTGGCATCGGGCGGGTCGTTCACTGACGACTATTCACATGAGTTCCAAACCCTCTGCGAAACAGGAGAAGATACGCTTTTTTACGAAAAGAAGTCCAACATCTATTACAATAAAGAGGTTGCACCTTCTCAGGCTCCTGCAGTAAAAAATCCAGACAAAGAAAAACTACCAAGAAAAGACGTCGAAGGTAAAGGTATAATCGGCGTCGAAGAGCTGGCCGAATTTTTAAAGATTCCTGTTGAAAAAACCACAAAAACTCTTATTTTTGAAACCGATGACAACCGGGTGATTGCCGCTGCCGTCAGAGGCGGGTACGATATCAACGAAGACAAACTCAGAAAAGCCGTCAAATGCAAAGCGTTAAAATTAGCATCGGCGGAAACCGTTAAGAAAGTCACCGGCGCCGAAGTCGGTTATGCCGGTATCTTAAACCTTCCAAAGGAAGTCGAAGTTTATATAGATGAATCAGTCGGCGGAAGGCTCAATTTTGAAACCGGCGCCAACTTAAGCCATTTTCACAGCATTAATGTTAATTTTGACCGCGATCTGCCAGCGCCAGGAAAATTTTATGACATCAAGGTAGCCAAAGAGGGGGATTTTGATCCAAAAACTAAAGAAAAATACCAAGTCTTCCGGGCTTCAGAAGTAGGCAATATATTTCCCCTATATACCAAATTTACCGAAGCTTTTGACTATAAATTTATTGACCAGGACGGTAAGGAAAAACCGATCTATATGGGCTGCTACGGCATCGGCCCTTCCAGAATAATGGGAATAATCGTGGAAAAATATCATGACGCTAAAGGCATTGTCTGGCCCGCTACAGTGGCTCCCTTCCAGATTCATCTGATAGGCCTCGATATGAAAGATAGAACAATAAGTTCTAAAGCTCACAAAGTTTATAAAGTTCTTAAAGAAAATAATATTGAAGTCCTTTTTGACGATAGAGAAGAGGCATCGGCCGGAGAAAAATTCGCCGACGCCGATTTAATCGGAATACCAATCAGGCTGGTTGTATCAAAAAGAACCGGAGACCAGATTGAATACAAACAAAGAACAGAAAAACAGACGCGATTGCTTTCACTTGATGCTATAATGAAGAACTTATGAAAACAGTCGTTTCCCACTTCTCTCCCGACATAGATTCAATTACATCCACGTGGCTTATCAAACGGTTTCTTCCTGGCTGGGGCGAAGCGGAAGTTAAATTTGTTGCAGCAGGATCTACGCTTAATAATGAACCGGTAGACAGCAATAACGAAATCATCCATGTCGATACCGGTTTTGGCAAGTTCGACCATCATCAAACCAGCGAATACACCAGCGCCACCCAGCTGGTTTTTACTTACTTAAAAGAAAATAATCTATTAAAGAAAAACTACAGTTCTGCTTTGGAAAGAATTTCTTTACAAATCACCGGATTCGACCATTTTGCCGAAGTCTATTTTCCCGAACCGGCCGACGACCGGTATGAATTCATGATCCACAAAATAATCGAGGGCGGGCTCAAATCGACGCTCAAAGATGATTTGTTGATAATGGAAATGGTTTTCAGCATTTTGGACGCCACTTTGAATATTTTTGTCAAAAAAGTCAACGCCGAACAGGAATTAAAAAAAGGCTTCGTTTTTAATTCGCATTGGGGCAAATCCATTGTCGTCTCGACAAGAAATGAAGAATCGACTAAACTGGCTCTAAAGACAGGCTATTCTCTTGTCGCCAAAAAAGATCCAGACCGCGGAAACATCAGGATAAAAACTCTCCCTGACAAGAAGCTTGACCTGAAACCCCTATATTTGAAAATAATAGATGAAGACAAAAAAGCTACCTGGTTTTTGCACGTTTCCGGGAACATGCTTTTGAATTCCTCTTCAAAAAATCCGAATTTTATAGCTTCAAAATTGTCTCTTAAAAGACTTATTGAAATCATAAAAAGTGTATAATAGAAGTTAGTCTTATATTTTATTTTAGGGAGGAGGCGTAAGTCAAATTATGGTGGTTATTACTAAAAAAAAAGGCGAAACGAAAGATTCTCTATTCCGGAAATTTTCCCGGGTTTTCATTGACGAAGACATTGTCACCACTTTGAAAAAAAAACAATTTTATAAAAAACCCTCGCTCGTCCGGAAAGAGGAAGAAAAAGAAAGAAGAAAAAACCGTTTCGGCAGGAAAACAAAAATATATAGAAAATATGGTTAATATTATTTCTTCTTCCCGTTACAAAATGGATAGGAACCGCCTGAGGAAGCTGACCGAAGAAATTCTTGTGGCAAAAGGGGTTCCTTCATCGATGACTGCTAATCTTGTTTTTGTGGGAAAAAATAAGATGAAGAAGCTTTCTCTGACTTATAAAAAGGAAAACGAAGCCCTTCCTGTCTTATCATTCCCTTATAACGAAAAAAACCAGGACAACGAAGTCTTGCTCGGTGAAATAGTCGTCTGTTACCCGCAGGCGGTATTATTGGCAGCAGAACGGAATCGCAAAGTAGAAGAAACTATTTTAACTCTGATTAAACATGGCATCGAAAATCTTTTGAAATAAAATGTTTTATTTAAAGTACAGGCCAAAGACAGTTGCTGAAATTGATAATTCTCGGGTCAAGGAAACAGTAAAAAAAATTTTGGCTTCAAAAAATTTACCGCACGCATTTTTATTTGTCGGCCAAAAAGGAACCGGGAAAACGTCGACCGCCCGCATCTTCGCGAAAGCCTTAAACTGCCTAAATAAAAAGGGTTTGGATATTGAACCCTGCAATCACTGCGTCAACTGCCTTTCAATTGCTTCATCCTCATATACTGACGTCATTGAAATGGACGCGGCTTCAAACCGCGGGATTGAGGAGGTAAAAAGCCTCATAAAGGAAACGTCTTTCCTGCCGATGTCTGGGCGTTACCGCGTTTTCATTATTGACGAAGCCCATATGATAACCGGCGATGGTTTTAACGCCCTTTTGAAAACTCTTGAAGAACCGCCTGAAACGTCGATTTTTATTTTGGCCACAACCAATCTGGAAAAACTGCCCAAAACAATTATTTCCCGCTGCGTCAAGGTAAACTTTGGAAAAGGCTTAAAACAAGATATTGTATCGATGCTGAAAAGAATCGGCGCCCATGAAAACTTGACCTATCAAAATGATTTTTATTCACTAATTGCCCACCACAGCGACTATTCTTTCCGCGACGCCGCAAAGATTCTTGAAGAGGTTTCCATGCAAAAAATAAAAACAGTAGATGAACTTGAAGCTTTCCTAGGCATTAGAGGAAAAAATAATCTATTGGAGATAATTGAAAAAAAAGACAGCAAAAAAACTTTCGTCTGGATAGAAGAGTTCAGCCAAAACGGTGGCAATTTTAAAAATCTGATTGAGGACATTCTTGAAGAGCTGCGCATCCACCTTTTGATTAAAAAAGGCGTAAACTTAGAAGACGAAAAAACCACTACTTTGACAGTGCCGGAAATCAGCCGGTTGATTAAATTGCTTATGGAATCCTATCAATTATTGCGTTCGACTCCTATCGAGTCACTTCCGCTTGAATTAGCCTTGGTAGAGTTTTACAATGGTATAAATTCAAAAGTTAAAAATTAATTATCCATATGTTTAATCCATTATCAGGTTTGGGAGATTTACAGAAACTGCAGCAGCAAGCGCAGCAGATGCAATCTGCCCTGCAAAAAGAGCAGGTTGTCGTTGATAAAAACGGCGTCAAAGTGACTCTCCGTGGCGACCAGGTTATTGAATCGATTGAAGTCGACGGAATTATAGAAAACCGCATCGCCGATGCGGTTAATGAAGCCGTCAAAAAAACTCAGGAATTGGCGGCGCGAAAATTGATAGAAATATCATCACAACAAAAATAAGATGCTCAAACTATTTACCGGATCTGCCAATCCTCTTTTAAGCGAACAGGTTTCCAAATTGCTGAAAGTGCCTCTTTCAAATTCAGAAGTGGTACGTTTTGACAACTCTGAAGTCAGGGTATCCATAAAGGAGAAAGTCAAAAATGACACTTGTGTAGTAATTCAGCCGACATCAAATCCAACCGATACTCATCTTATGGAATTGTTTTTCTTTGCCGACGCTTTAAAACGCGGCCAGGCCAAAGAAATCATTGCTTTCATACCTTACTTCGGTTACGCAAGACAAAATCGTGAGCATCTAAAAGGCGAAGCTGTTTCTGTCAACGTCGTTGTCAGATTTCTGGAAACAATCGGATTTAACAGCGTCTATACAATCAGCCTCCATGACGAAGGCACTGAGGGGATATTTTCAATTACCTTTAAAAACTTAAATGCGTTTAATATTTTAGGCAGGGAAGTCGCCTATTATCTAAAAAATAATAAAAATGCCGAAGAAGTAGCAATTGTTTCTCCAGACCAAGGGGGCGTAGAAAGAGCACAAATCTTTGCCGAAAATTTTTTTCACAGCAATAAAGTGGACATTGCTGTAATAGAAAAAAGGCGTAATTTGGAAAAAATTCACCAGTCTAAAGCTTTAAATCTCTACGGAAAAGTCAGGAATAAAACCTGCATCATTATTGATGACATTATTACATCTGGTGGCACTTTGGTCCATGCTGCTGAATTTTGTTTAAAAAGAGGGGCCAAACGCGTCCTCGCCTGTATTGTCCACCACGACTTTTCTCCAAACGCAAAAGAAATTCTTGCTAAAAGCCCGATAGAAAAAATTTTTATGAGCAATAGCATTTCTTTGAAGACCGGTCAAAAATTTAGGCAGCTCGAAGAAATCTCAATCGCCCCGTTGATCGCCCAGGAAATAAAAAATCTTCTTTAAAACTTATTCCTTCCTTCCATGGCTTTTTTGAGAGTCATGTAGTCTGCGTATTCCAGATTAGCGCCAATAGGCAACCCATAAGCCAATCTTGTGATTTTGATATGAGATTTAAGATTTATGATTTGAGATTTTATATACATCGCAGTTGCTTCTCCCTCCATATCAGGGTTAGTTGCAAGAATAATTTCTTTAACTTCGGCAGACCCTTTGACTCTTTTTAAAAGTTCGTCTATTTTAATATCATCGGGGCCGACGTGGTTTAGGGGATCGATTTTCCCGTGAAGAACGTGGTAGATGCCGTCGTAAATATTTCCGGTCTCAAAAGACAATAAATCCAAAACAGTTTCTACAACCGTAACAACGGAGTGGTTGCGTTTATCATCCTGACAAATAGCGCAAGTATTGTTTTCTGTCAGATTGAAACAAATTTTACAGAACTTGGTTTTTTTCTTGAGGTCAGTTACGTTCTCGGCGAACTCTCTAAGATCTTCATCGGGCAGCCTTAAAAAATAAAACGCCAGCCGGTTGGCGGTTTTCTCACCGATTCCTGGCAGCCTTTCCAAAAATAAGGAAATTTTTTTTAAATTGTTGGGAAGCAAACTCATAGTTGGGCGATTTCAACTACTATAAGGGGCCTTCTGCCTTTTTCCTTATAGAAAAAGTCCTCCAGAATTTCCACAATTTCTCTCTTTAAATTGGTTAAATTAAATAATTTTCCTCCCTTAGGCTTCATGGTTCTTTCAATATATGAAACTGCCTGCTCATAAAGCCTTCCTTCTTCTTTTTCAAACACAAAACCCCTCGATACCAGCTTTGGCCTGGTTGTCAGCCTCGCCATATTGTCAACGACTAAGAAAGCAAACACGACTCCTTCTGAGGAAATCGTTTTTCTGTCGCGGAGGACGACGTTGCCGACGTCTCCGACTCCATAAGCGTCGACGTAGATATTTTTGGTTTCGACAACCTCGCCTTTGTAGATTCTGTTTTTTTCCATCCAGACGGTTTCTCCTTCACTCATGGAAAAAACTTTCTTTTTGTCATAACCCAATTCTTCCACTAAATTTTCGTACTGTTTCTGATGGCGCACTGTTCCGCCGATTGGCACGAAAAACTGAGGATTGGTAAACCTTACCAGGAATTTCAAATCTTCCTGGTTTCCGTGTCCGGAAGAATGCAGCTGGTCGGCAATATCGGAATAAACCACATCAGCTCCCTGAGAAACTAAGTCTTCGATGATTGAATATACTTCGTTTTCGTTGCCGGGGATAGGATCGGAAGAAAAAATAATTTTGTCTCCTGGTCTTATTTTTGTATATTGGTTCTGTTTGTCAGCCAATTTCGCAAGGGCGCTTCCGTATTGGCCCTGGCTCCCGGCTGCAATCAGACACACTTTGTTTGGAGGCAGCTTGAGAAGATCTTCGTCCCTTCCGGCAAATTTTTCCGGCACCGGAAGATAACCGATCTCGCCGGCCAATTTGCTATTTTGCTTCATCGACCTTCCTAAAAAAATTATTTTTCTGTTGAACTTTATCGCTGCTTCCACGCATTGGCGGATCCGGGAAATGTTTGAAGAAAAAGTCGTCATTATGAATTTACCCTTGGTTTTTCTCATTTCGTCTTCAAATGTCTGGCCGACAATCGACTCGGACAAAGTCAAACCCGGCCTTTCCGACCCCAAACAATCAGAGAGAAGGCACAGGATTCCCTCGCGGCCCGAGGAAACAATTTTGTAAAAATCAGGTGGTGAACCGTAGGGAGGAGTCAAATCCAGTTTAAAATCCGGACCGTGGTAGATATTCCCGATGGGAGTTTTGATCAAAATGTGGGTTGCATCCGGAATCGAATGAGTGATGTTTATAAAAGAAACCCGGAAATTACCAAACGTATATTCTTTGGCAAAGTCGACCCGGTTGACCGACACCTTTTCCTTATATTCTTTAAACTTATTTTCGACAAATACGGATGTCAGCTTGCTTGCGAGAATTTGTGGTCGGCCGAGCTGGCTGTAAAGATAGGGGAGAGCTCCGATATGATCTTCGTGGCCGTGAGAAAGAAGTATCGCCCTAATTTTATCTTTCTTATCGTCAAGATAACTGATATCGGGAATGACAAAATCCACCCCCAGTTCTTTTTCCTGGGGAAACCCGATTCCGCAATCAACAATGAGAATATCCTTGAGTCTATCGTTATCATATAGCTCATAAACATACATGTTCTTGGTAACACCAACGATACCGCCCAAAGGAACTAAACGAACTTTAAATTTTTCCATAAAAATATAGTACTTTTAACAGTTATAATAATTATAACAGTTATGAAATTAACATCTAATCAGATCGAGAAGAAACTTGAAGAGGTACTTGACCCCGAACTTAATATTTCTATCGTAGATCTTGGGTTAGTATACAAAGTCAAGATTGAAAAAGCAAAAGTAAAAATATTGATGACACTGACGACCATCGGTTGCCCCCTCATTTCTTTGATCGAAACAGAAGTAAAAAGTAAACTAAAAGAACTGGGTTTTCTGGAAAAAAATATTATCGTTGAGTTGACTTTCGACCCGCCCTGGAGCATGGAAAAGATGTCGGAAAAAGCAAAAGCATTACTTGGCATTAATTAAATTATGGCAAAAGGCAAACTTTTAGAAGATACATTTGAACAGCTGGCAGAACTTGGCTCATCAACTGCCAAAAAAACAGTCAAACAGGTCGTGCAGACTTTGAACCCCTTAGCGTCAACTGATAAACAAACTGGCAATAAACAAGACCAGCTCGATAAAAAAAACGAAGCGCTCAAAAAAGGAAAAAACCATACGCCTTTGGATTTTGAAAAGCTGACTGAAAAATTCAAAGACAGAGAAAAACTAAAAGCAGAAGTTTTGAGGGCCAGACTTTTCCAGATGGTAAAACAGGGAGATGAAAGACTTTTGATGGAAAAACGCCAAAAAGAACTGCAGAAAAAAAGACAGGAAATATATATGGAAGAGGAAAAAAAGAGAAGAGAAGAAGAAAAGAAAAGAAAAGAAGTCGCTCCGATACCAACCGGTAAAATCCGCCGCAGTATATTTTCTCCTAAAAAATCGGCCGAGCAGCAGCACGCCGAAGTCAAACCCGCCTCAGGAAAACAATGATATAATAATTCGAACGGGGTGTAGTTCATCGGTAGAACGTTCGGTTCGGGACCGAAAGGCAGTGGGTTCAATTCCCGCCACCCCGACTTTTTTTATGATAGATAAATTAAAACGGCTCTTTGTACTTCATTTTTTTAACGATGGGTTTTTGGCCAGCATGATCCTCCTCCTGCCTTTTATCAAAAAAGATCTAAACCTTACCCTGACAAATATAGGTTTTCTGACAGCCCTTCTCTCAATATCGGGAATAATTTTATCTCTACCTGCAGGCTATCTGGGACACAAGTTTGGCGGATTAAAAATCCTTTCACTGGCTTTACTATTCTATGGCGCCGGATTTATCAGCGTCGGCTTTTCACCGACATATTGGTTTCTTATTCTGTCTTTTTTGATTGCCGCTTTGGGATTTGGGATATTTCATCCGATTGCTTTTTCCCTGGTAGCAAAATGGACCGACCCGAAGAATATCGGCAGGGCAATGGGAGATTTTACCGCAATCGGAGATATTGGCAGAATCGCCATTTCGTCTTCAATTACTTTTATTATTGTCGCCATCGGCTGGAAAAATACCGCTTTTTCATATGGTTTCTTGGCTTTTCTGTTTCTTTTTTTGATTTTTATTTTCAGAAAAAATAATAACATTCCTTCTCCGGAAGAAAAAAAAATCTCAATGAATATGTGGCAGATAATGAAAAATAAAAAGTTCATCTACGCCCTTTTGACAAATTTTTTTGATAATCTGGCCTCTTCGGCGATCCTCATTTTTCTCCCATTTTTGCTTTTGAAAAGGAATATTAGTCCGTCATTTTTGGGCCTCTTTACGAGCGCTTTTCTCGTGGGTAATTTAATTGGCAAGACGGGCTTAGGAAGACTAGCGGATAAATTTAAAAATACAACCGTCTTTATAGTAGCCGAGTTTTTTATGGCAGTATTTATATTTTTGCTTACAACTGCCCAAACCCAATTTCTGATTATCTTTTATTCGATTATTCTTGGCGTCCTGACGGCCGGAACCATTCCAGTCAGGTCGACTATGATTTCCGAGTCAACAAAACACCACCAGCAATATGAAAAAGTCTTTGCCATTGCCAGCCTGATAGCGACGACGGCTACCAGCCTGGCTCCGATAATCCTTGGCAGCGTTGCTGACATGTACGGTATTATAAATTCTTTTTATACGGCAGCCGCCTTTGCTTTACTCGCGCTTGTCCCGGCATTTTTATTTTCCCTACAGAAGAATTCTGACCTTAACTTACCCATAATGAGGTCCTCTTAGTGTTATACTTATTTTCATGAAACTCTACAATACTTTTTCGCGGAAAATTGAAGAATTCAAACCGATTTCCGATAAAAAAGTTCTTTTTTACCACTGCGGCCCGACCGTCTACTGGGTACAACACATTGGCAACCTCCGGGCAATGACTTGGGCGGATTTTATAAGAAGATCCCTTATTTATTTAAAATATGACGTTAAGTTTGTCCGCAACTATACTGACGTCGGCCACTTGACTAGCGACCAGGATTCGGGCGTTGACAAGATGGAAAAAGGAGCAAAAAGGGAAGGACTGACACCCCAGCAGATTGCCGACAAATACATTGCCATTTTTGAGAAGGACACTAAATCATTAAATATTATTGAACCGAATTATAAACCGCGGGCCAGCCAGTACATAAAAGAAATGCAGAAAATGATCCAAACTCTCCTTGACAAAAAATATGCTTATATCACTTCCCTCGCCGTTGTCTATGACGTCAGCAAATTTCCCGGATACAATAAACTCAACCAGCAAAAAATATTGCTCAATAAACAAGGTGCCGGTAAAGGTATGGTCGAAGACCCCGAGAAAAAACATTTTGCCGATTTCAACCTCTGGGTTTTCAAAAAAGGAATCCATAAAAATGCCCTGCAAACCTGGACATCACCATGGGGGGAAGGATTCCCCGGCTGGCATATAGAATGTAGCGTCATGGCAAAAGCCATCTTAGGAGAAACTATCGATATCCACATGGGCGGAGTCGAACACATCAGCATCCATCATACTAATGAAATAGCCCAAAGCGAAGCGGCCAACGACAAACCATTTGCCCATTACTGGCTGCACAACGAACATCTAAACGTAGACAACACCAAGATGGCCAAATCCCAGGGAACCGGATTTACTCTAAAAGAAATTATTGAAAAGGGTTATGAGCCTTTGACTTTGAGGTATTTTTATCTGTCAGCCCACTACCGATCAAAACAGAACTTTACCTGGGAAGCGCTTGTTGCCGCCCAATCCAGCCTCAAAAAACTCAAGGAGATTGTACTCAATCTGAAATCCAATAAGTCACATGAGTCTCCTAAGACTAATGAGTTTCGTCAGCGTTTTCTCGATGCTTTATCCAATGACTTCGAAATTCCGCAGGCAGTCGCTGTCATGTGGGATATGTTAAAATCTGATCTGTCTTCTCAACAAAAACTTGAACTTCTATTTGATTTTGATAAAGTTTTCGGTTTGAAACTAAACGAAACGGCTGAAGAAAAAATCCCCCAAGAGATTGTTAATCTTGCTGAAGAAAGAAAATCCACCCGGGAGAAAAAAGATTTCCAAAAATCAGACGATTTAAGGAAAAAAATTACTTCTTTGGGATATTCTATAGAAGATATTGAAACCGGTTACAAAATAAGAAAGATTTAATATCTTTTATAAATTCTTATCACCGGGTGGTCAAAAACGGTCCAGGTTTCCTCAGCGCTTTCATCATTCAATCCCGAAGAAAATTCCGCCACTTTCTTGAATCCCAGTTTTCCTGAAAATAAGTCCTGGTAATATTTTTCCAGAACCGGACTGTCTTTTTTTTTGACGTTGGCGAAAATCCGCCTGGAAGGAACAAAAATATAGTCAGCTTTTTTAAGATGCTGTTTTAATTCTTCCTGCAGCTGGCGGTTTCCGTCTAAATCATAAAAGTTAAATGAGATCACCGAATAGTTCTTATTAATATTTTCACCAGGAATCTCAAAAGGAATATCAACGACGTTTGCCGTCTCGGAAAGGATGTAGCTTCCCTGCTGGATGTTATTGTATATCCACTCTGAAGCCTGAAATCTGACATCAGGCTTTTGATAGATAGAAAGATAGGAAATTCCTGGTAAAATCATAAATAAAACAATCGCTATTTTTATAAAATTAGCTGTTTTTATTTTTTCAATAAATAAAATTGCAAATATTGTCATAATTGGAAATACCGGCGCCATGAATCTCGTCCATTTGGCAAAGAAAAAAGTGTTAGAAACAAAGTAAATAAGAAAAGCCAATCTAAGTAAATTGATTTTTTTATTTCTCCAACCAATCCCCATGAGTCCAATTAGACTTATTAGACTCATTCCCATTCCCAATACATATGGAAAAACCTTGGTTAATTGAAACCAAACGGGCAGCGTATCGACAAACTGCCTTGTATAAAAAGCTATGTAACTGCCCAAAGCGACATCGCCTTCATATCGCATTGACCCTAAAAATTCGCTGGCCGAGATGAAATTATGGGGAGAAAAAAGGATAGTAAAAAATCCTGTTCCTGATGCCAAACCGATTAAGGCAAGTAATCCTTTAGTCCAAGAGAGGGTAAACATCAAAGTAATAGTAGGCAATAAAATAAATATCAGCGACGAAACCTTGGTCGCTAGAGCGGCGCCGACTGTAAAAGAGGTAAAAAGAACAAAATATTTAGTTTTAATCTTCTTATCCAAGTAAAGAAAACAGAGATAAATAATCAGTGAATAAAAAAGCATTAATAAAGATTCTGTAGTTCCAAAGTGGGCCAATTGGATTGCGTATGGCGGAAAAATTATCATCAGCCATATAAATGGCGTTTGGGTTTTTAGTTTTGGAATAATAAGTTTTACAATTTTAAAAATTACCAGCGCATTTATAACTGATGCCAGCGCCGAAATGAACCTTAGGGTAATAATTGCTTCCTGGAGATTTATTTTCATGGCCGTAAAATCTTTAAAGCCTCTGGTTAAACCTATGAGAAAATAGGCCAAGTATAAGGGGAACTGTCCGTAGGCAAAAAAGTGGGGGTTAAATTTATCCTCCCATCTCAATTGTTGAATTGCGGCTGCCATATTGCGTTCATCCGGATGCATCGGATAGGGAAGGCCCCAACCCAGGTTTACAAACCTGGAATAAACCAATAAACCAATAATTAATAACCAAAAAATTGCCAAGAAGTTTCTGTTGATTTTTTCGGCCATAATTAGTATTATATTACAGATCTAAATATGAAATATGAACTAACCTTCCTTCTTAATCAAGAAGCGGAGCTAAAAAATGTCAAAGATTTGATTACCGGCCTGTCAGGAAAAATCGAAAAAGAAGAAAGCTGGGGAGAAAAAACCCTGGTCTATCCTATTAAAAATAATCAAAAGGCCCGTTTTTATAATCTCATTCTTGATATTGACGAAACAAAAACCGCCGAGTTGAGAAAAAAGCTCAATTTTAACGAAAAATTAATAAGATTTTTATTACTTAAGAAATAACTATGGCCAGCCGTTCTTTAAACCGCGTAATCTTGATTGGCAACTTGACTCGCGATCCTGAACTCAAATACACCCCGGCGGGAACTGCTGTCTGCACTTTCGGGGTAGCCACCAATAGAAGCTGGACTACTGCCGACGGTTCGACCAAAGAAGAAGTCCAGTATCACAGGATTGTCGCCTGGCAAAAATTAGCCGAACTTTGCGGCAAACTTTTAACAAAAGGACGGAAGATTTTTCTTGAAGGCCGATTGACTTATCGGACTTTTACCGGTAAAGACGGCCAGCAAAGATCAATTACAGAAATTGTCCTTGACGATTTTATTGTTTTCAGCGATGGCAGGCGAACGGGCGAACCAACAGGCGAAACCACGACCTCCGCAGTAACAGAACCAGTTAAAGAAGAAGTAAAAAAAGAAATCGCAGAGGAAACCGTTAATCCTGATGATATTCCATTTTAAAAAAATATGAAATGTTTTTTTTGCCAATATAAAACTGACCCAAGCTTCAAAGATATTGAAAACTTGGAAAAATTCCTGAGCCCG
>JAHFKS010000008.1:19111-39546 GCA_023245215.1 Candidatus Microgenomates bacterium
CGGGATTATGTGCCAAACACCAGAGAACCCTTACCAAGGAGATAAAATATGCCCGCTTCCTCGGCCTGGTTGCTTACGTTTCCTATCAGGGTTTACGTTAAGGTTTCTTTCTACTATACTTAACATATAATGACCATCACGTATCCTTTTCCTTTCAATGCTGTTTGCCTTGTCAAAGAAGGTAATAAAATCAATTTCGACACGCCTTTGTTTGAAAAGAAAATTAACCAGAACATCTCTCTTAATATCTCCAGAGAACTCGAAATCAACCCCAAGAATATTTTCCGAAATCTTAAAAAATTAGTCGGTGAAAAAGTAAAAAAAGGCGACATCATCGCCAGCAAAAAAGGATTGTTTACCAGTAAGAAAGTCCGCTGCCCTGACGACGGAATCATCAAGGAAATTGACCACCACCAGGGCATTCTTATAATTGAAACTGCTGACAAAAAAAAGTCTCAGGTTCTTTCGCCTTTTAAAGGCGAAGTCGAAAAAGTCAATAAAGACAGCCTTGTTGTCAATCTTTCAAAAGCGCAGGAATTTTCCTTAAAAAAAGCTTCCCAGGATTTTGGCGGAGAAGTCTTTTATTTTACACCTTCGTCAGAACTGTCAACAAACGACGTTTTAAAAAAGATTATTTTCTGCGAGCACATCTCTTCTTATTTACAGGTAAAAAGCGAGGCGCTGGGTGCCCTAGGTTATGTAACTTCGCAGGAACTGCCCGAAAATACTAAGTCATTCACTTCCTTAGTCAAAAACGAGGAAGATATAAAAAAAATTCATAAGCTGAAACATCCCTATTGCACTATCATTTCTAAATCTGCTAAGATTTATTTTTACCAATGAAAAACTTCAAGTCAAAGTTCGTCAATGTTATTTTTTTTCTGGCTTTCAGCATATTTTTATTCGGAGGAGGGTATAAATTTGGACAATATCATGCTCTCTCAAGCTTTCAAAACACTTCATCCGTCAATAAAGTTTCCATTAATAACTTTGACCTTTTCTGGGAAGTTTGGGGGCAGCTCGAAAAAAAATATGTAGATAAAAAGAAAGTCGACGCCCAAAAAATGTATTACGGCGCTATAAAGGGAATGGTCGCCTCTCTTGAGGATCCATATACATTTTTCTTGACCCCTGACGAGAACAAACAGACGAAAGACGATCTCCAGGGAAAGTTTGAAGGAATCGGCGCCCAGCTTGGTTTGAAAGATAACAGAATTACAGTAATCGCCCCCTTAAAACAGTCTCCGGCGGAAAAAGCCGGCATAAGGGCTGGCGATTTTATCAACCAGGTCGACGGAAACAAAACAAACGGCTGGACGCTGCCCCAGGCAGTCTCAAAAATCCGCGGGCCAAAAGGCACAAAAGTCAAACTAACTCTTGAAAGAAATGGAAAAGAATTTTCCGTCGTTATCACACGCGACCAGATTATTGTCGCTTCGGTTGAGCTGTCTTTTGAAAAAAACGTCGCCCTGCTTAAATTGAATCAATTTGGGGAAAATACAAATGCAGAATGGGATAAAGCAGTTTCTCAAATTAAAACGAAATGGGATTCAAAAGAAATAAAGGGAATGGTTTTGGATTTGAGGGATAACCCAGGCGGATTCTTAGAAAGCTCTGTCTACCTTGCTTCGGAATTTCTCCCCCAGGGAAATCTTGTCGTCAAACAGGAATCAACGGTTAATCCGTCTCGAGATTATTTGGTTGACAGAGAAGGAAATCTACTGGATATTCCTTTGGTCGTCTTAATAAATAAAGGCTCTGCCTCGGCTTCGGAGATACTGGCCGGGAGTTTGAGGGATCATAAAAAAGCCAAACTCGTCGGAGAAAAAAGCTTTGGAAAAGGTTCTGTCCAGGAAGCAATCGACTTAAACCAGGGAGCCGGTCTTCATGTCACCGTAGCCAAATGGGTGCTGCCCAACGGAGACTGGATTAACAGCAAAGGGATTGAACCCGACATAGCAGTAGAAAATAAAATACCCGAAGGAAATACTTTGACAAATGATACCGACGCACAACTGCAAAAAGCCTTCGAGTTATTAAAATAAATTGGTATAATAACGGTTATGAGAATAAATAGAGTAAAAAACAACGGCCATCATCGCCTTCCTTTTGGAGGGTGATTAATCGTGTGTAAATAATAGACTATCAACCCTCCGCAAGGAGGGATTTTTTTTGATTACAAATTGTATAATTAATAAATATGGACAAAAAAATTAAACCACAAATATTGAAGGGCTTCCGGGACTTTTTTCCCGAAGAAGCTATGAAAAGGCAGTACGTTATCGATATCGTGCGCCGGACATTCGAATTATATGGCTTTGAACCGATTGAAACGCCGGCAATAGAATACCTTGAGGTTTTCACCGGTAACATCGGAGAAGACGAAAAGCTTTTTTATAAATTCGAAGATACCGGAGGCAGAAAAGTCGCCCTAAGGTATGACCAAACCGTTCCGACCTGCCGGTTCATTGCCCAATATCCGGACAAGATCTCGTTGCCTTTCAAAAGGTACCAAATCCAGACAGTCTGGCGAGCGGAAAAACCGCAAAAAGGCCGTTACCGCGAATTTCTGCAGTGCGACGCTGACATTTTCGGAGTAGAGAACAGGATTGCCGACGGCGAAACCATTGCCCTGACAATTAATATTTTCAAGAGCCTCGGTTTTAAAAAACCAATAGCAATCATCAATGACCGGGCCTTATACAAAGATATTCCTTATAAAGCAATTGTCGCCATCGACAAACTGGAAAAAATCGGCAAAGACGGCGTAATCAATGAACTGATAAAAAAAGGCTATTCAAAAAATGACGCCGAAAAACTGTTGGAACAGGCCTCTTCCGTAAAACCCAACGAAGATTTAAAGACCATTTTTAAATATCTTGACGATTATGGTTTAAAAGAAAATTATCTTTTTAAGCCTACTTTGGCCAGGTCTTTTTCCTATTCAACAGGAACCATCTGGGAAATCGTCGTTCCCGAATTTACTTCCGGGTCGCTGGCGGGGTGTGAAAGATTTGATAGTCTGGTTTCCCGATTCAGCAATCTGAATATCCCCGCTGTTGGTTTTGCCATCGGCTTTGACAGGACAGTTTTAGCCATGGAAGAACTTGGGCTTTTCCCCGACATAAAAACAAAAACAAAAGTTCTCGTGACAATTTTTAATAAGGATCTGGTCAAAAGTTCACAAAAAGTTACCCAGGAACTGCGGAATAATAAAATTAATACCGACATATATAGTGATTCCGGAGACAGGCTTGATAAGCAGCTGAAATATGCCAACAAAAAATCTATTCCATATGTTGTAATTATCGGACCTGAAGAAGCGGAAAAAGGCGTCTTCAAGCTCAAGAACATGAAAACCGGAGAACAGTTCACATTTGACCAATTAGACCAATTAGTCTTATATGTTAATAAATCCTAATATCGCCATTATCGAGGCCCTCCCCGGAGTCGGGGGCGACGAGTCAAAACTTTGGATGAATGAGTTGCTTGAATCATATCTCCGTTTTGCCCAAAGAAAGCTATTTAAATTCGTCTATCTTGACGACAACACGATAAAGATTTCAGGCGAGGACGCTTTTAAATATTTTAAAAACGAAACCGGCGTCCACCGGGTGCAAAGAATTCCGGAGACTGAAAGAAAGGGGAGAATTCATACTTCAACCTGTGTCATCGTGGTTTTACCGCAAATAATTCAATCCGACGTGAGGATCAGCCAATCTGATCTTGACTGGCAGTTCTACCGGTCGGGCGGGCACGGAGGCCAGAATGTCAATAAAGTCTCAACGGCCGTCCGCCTCACCCACCGCCCCACAGGAATCGTTACTACAGCTTCGCGCGAGCGCTACCAGGAAGCCAACAGAAAAATCGCCCTCGACCTCCTGGCTGCCAAACTTTATCAGTTTGAAGAAGAAAAGAAAAAAGGCTTGAGGCACTCTTATGTCAAAGACGTCGGTATAGGAGACAGGGCAGAGAAAATCCGGACTTATAATTTTCCCCAAAACCGTCTGACCGACCACCGGATAAACAAAAGCTTCCATAATCTGGAAGACATTATAGAAGAAGGTAAGTGGGAAAAAGTGTTTGCCTTTTGATATTTTGTGTTATAATAAATATCTTATGAAAACGAGTATCCACCCCCAATATTTTTCCGACGCAACGGTTGTCTGTGCCTGCGGAAATACATTTACCACCGGCTCAACGAAACAAACCATTACAGTCGAAGTCTGCTATAAATGCCACCCATTTTATACAGGAGAACACAAATTCCTCGACCGCAAAGGCCGCGTTGACACTTTCCATAAGAAACAGGAATTTGCCAAACAGTATAAAATCTCTTATAAAGGTAAAAAGCAGCAAAAACAAGGCAAGGAAGAAAGACAGGTAAAAACATTACGTGAACTTTTGCAGGAATCATGATATAATTTAAAAACCTAAGACCCAGGTAGCATTAAAATTTCTCCTGGCGAACGCCCCGAAAGGCGGGGGATGGTAAAATATGTCTAAGTCAAATACTCAAAAAAAATCTCAAGTTGATTCATTAAAAACCCTTCTCAAAGATAAATCGAATTTTTTACTGGTAAAAATAGACAAAACCACCCACCAGAATCTTGAATCCCTCCGCAGGGAACTCAAAAAAACCAATACTACTTTCAAAGTAATAAAAAATACCCTTTTCCAAAAAGCCCTCAACATATCGGCAGACAAAAAACCATTATTTAAAGAGTTGAGAAAAAAGTTTTTCCCTTTGAGGGAGCCTTCGGCTCTGATAACGCTTGATAAAGACTGGAGCGCCGGCCTGAAAGCTTTCTATAGCTTCATCCAGAAAGAAAAAACCCTGTCTTTTAAATTCGCCCTTTTGGATGAAAATTTATACACAGACGAAGAAACAGGCAAGATCGCCAAACTGCCTGGACGAGGAGAGCTCGTTGGAAAAATTATCGGCAGCCTCAAATCCCCAACAACTAAATTCGTCTATTCATTGAAATTCAATATCAATAAATTAGTTTATATTTTTCAGCAAAAAGCGAAGGAGGTGAAATAAATCATGTCAGATGTAAAATTGAATGAAAAGTTGCAAAAAATTGCTACAGAACTCGAAGGATTAACAACTTTGGAAATGGGTGATTTAGCCAAATATCTAGAGGAAAAATTTGGTGTTTCCGCTATGCCTATGGCCGCTGCGCCGGCTGCTGCCGGAGCTGCTGCCCCAGCCGAAGAAAAGACCGCTTTCACCGTTATGTTGACAGCATCAGGAGACAATAAATTGGGCGTCATCAAAGCAGTACGGGAAATCCTGCCAAATTTAGGTTTAATGGACGCTAAAAAATTAGTCGAATCGGCTCCAAAAGAACTTCTTAAAGACGTCAAAAAAGACGTCGCAGAAGAAGCCAAGAAAAAAGTTGAAGCCGCCGGAGGAAAAGTCGAATTGAAGTAATTTTTGATTAATGTATATAGTAAAAAAGCTTTGACTTAGACCGTCAAAAAAGCTAAAATTAACTTATGACAGGAGCTAAAAAATCGTCTTCATATAGTGCTGAATCAATTGTCGTTTTGGAAGGGTTAGAGCCGGTACGCAAACGTCCGGCAATGTACATCGGCACTACCTCGCAGTACGGAATCAATCATTGTCTTAACGAAATTATTGACAACTCTATTGACGAGGCTTTGGCGGGTTTTTGCCGCAACGTTGAAATCAGGGTTCAAGATGACGGCTACCTGACAGTACTTGACGACGGCCGCGGAATCCCCGTAGAAAAAGTTCCAAAATATAAGGTGTCGGCTTTAGAGATTGTCATGACAAAACTCCACGCCGGAGGTAAATTCAACGTCGGCGCCTACAAGGTTTCCGGCGGACTCCACGGAGTCGGCGCCTCGGTTGTCAACGCCCTGTCCGCCCACATGATAGTCGAAATAAGGCGGGAGAGAAAACTATACCGACAGGAGTATAAAAAGGGCGTACCGGTTTCACCAGTCAAGGAAGTAAAAGAGTCCATGATCGGATTTAAATTTAAGCAGGGAACAGGCGTGTCGTTTCTTCCCGACAATGAAATTTTTAAAGAAACTACTGAAATAAACTCAGGCATTTTTAAAAAGCAGGTCAAAGAAAGAGCTTATCTGATAAATAATGTTTTCTTTAAAATTTTCAACAGCAAAAATAAAGACAATTTTGCCTATTTTTTCGACGGCGGGATAATTTCCCTTCTCCGCGACTTAAACCGGGGCAAGAAAATCCTCCACGAACCCATTTACATAAAAAAACAGCTCGACGACAAAGAAGTTGAAGTAGGAATCCAGTATAACGATTCGATAAACGAAAATATTCATTCTTTTGTCAACGTCATTAACACCCAGGAAGGCGGAACCCATCTTACCGGATTTAAAACCGCCATCACCCGCGCCATCAACAACTATGCCAAGAAAGAGTTCGGAGACAAAAACACCGAAGAAACTTTTAACGGCGACGATGTCAAAGAAGGCTTGGCGGCAATTATTTATGTCAAAATGCCGGCGACCAATCTCCAGTTCGAAGGACAGACAAAAACAAAACTGGGCAACTCTGAAGTACAGACTCTAGTCCAGCAGGCGGTCTTTGAATATCTGGAGACTTTTTTTGAAGAAAATCCAAAAGTCGGAAGAGAAATTTTAGGAAAAATATTCCTTGCCCAAAAAGCCAGGCTGGCTGCCAAAGCCGCTAAAGAGGCAGTTTTGAGAAAAGGCGCTCTTGAGGGCGCTTCGCTTCCTGGAAAACTGGCTGATTGTCAGGAAAAGGATCCGGCGCTGTCTGAACTGTTTATGGTCGAAGGTAATTCAGCCGGCGGCACTGCCAAACAGGGGAGAGACAGAAAATACCAGGCTATTTTACCCTTGAGGGGAAAAGTTTTGAATACAGAAAGGGCTTATCTTGACCGAGTCTTATCTTTCAAAGAATTAAAAGACCTAGTCATTGCCCTTGGTATGGGAATCGGTGAAAACATCGACTATAGCCGCCTCCGTTACCACAAAATCGTCATCATGACCGACGCCGACGTCGACGGCGAACACATCAGGACACTGCTGCTGACATTTTTCTACCGCCATCTGCCGGATGTCATCCACAAAGGCCATCTGTTTATCGCCCAGCCGCCTCTATATAAAATCCAGACCGGAAAACAAATCCAGTACGCATATTCTGAAGAAGAAAAAGATACAATAACCAAATCTATGGCTACCCTGAAAACACCAGTCACTCCGTCACTGCAGCGTTACAAAGGCCTCGGAGAAATGAATCCCGAACAGCTTTGGGAAACTACCATGAACCCCAAAAACCGGGTTTTGAAGCAGGTAGCGGTCAGCGACGGACAGGAAGCCGACTATGTTTTTTCAATGCTTATGGGCGACGAAGTCCCGCCGAGAAAAAAATTTATTATCACCCATGCTAAGATGGCTAATTTAGACCTTTGACAATTATAAATTTATAAATATCTTATGAATACCAGCAAACTCTCTCCCGGAAAAAATCCACCGGAAGAAATAAATGTGTTTGTCGAGATTCCCCAGGGTTCGCCGATAAAATACGAACTCGACAAGGAATCGGGCATTGTCATGGTTGACCGTTTTGCCTATACGGCTATGTTCTATCCTTTTAACTATGGTTTCATTCCCGGCACGTCGGCGCAAGACGGCGACCCGGTTGACGTTTTGGTGATTTCCACTTATCCTGTCCATCCGGGAACCGTAATTCCGGCAAGGCCGATTGGAATGCTGGAGATGGAAGACGAAGAAGGAATTGATACGAAAATTTTGGCTGTACCCACCGTCAAAGTCGATCCGTTTTTCAAGAATATTAATGATATTTCCGACATCGACGAAGCCAGCAAACAAAAAGTTCAGCATTTTTTCAACCACTATAAAGAACTCGAACCTGGCAAATGGGTGAAAACTAAAAATTTTCTAGGCAAGGAAAAAGCCTTGGAAGCAATAAAAAAATCAATAAAATAAGTCCTATATATGCCGAATAATATCCAAGCAACCGAAATTACATCCGAGATGAAGCGGTCGTACTTAGACTATGCCATGTCTGTGATAGTCTCACGTGCTCTGCCGGATGTAAAAGACGGCCTCAAACCAGTCCACCGCCGCATCCTTTTTGCAATGTATAAAATGGGTCTGTCCCACGGCGCCAGATTTTCGAAATCAGCCAAGGTTGTTGGAGAAGTCTTGGGTAAATACCATCCCCACGGCGACTCATCTGTTTATGAAGCCCTTGCCCGGCTGGCGCAGGATTTTTCCATGCGCTATCCGTTGATAAAAGGCCAGGGTAATTTCGGATCAGTTGACGGCGACCCGCCGGCTGCCATGCGTTACACCGAAGTCAAACTAGCCAAAATCGCCGATGAAATGATCGCAGACATGGAAAAAGAGACTGTTACTTACAGTGACAATTTTGACGGAACTTTAAAAGAACCAAACTTTCTTCCGGCAAAACTTCCCAACCTGCTTTTGATGGGCGCCGAGGGAATCGCCGTTGGAATGGCGACAAAAATTCCTCCCCATAATCTGACCGAACTTGTAGAAGCGATCATTTTCATGATTGAAAAAGCCAAACTGCAAAAAACAGGTGGAGCTACTGCTTCGTCTTTGTATTTCAATGTCAATGTTGAAGAGCTTTTAGAGTTTGTCAAAGGCCCTGACTTTCCAACTGCCGGCATCATCTACGGCGCCAACGACATTAAACAGGCTTATACCACGGGCCGCGGCTCAATATTAATCAGAGCCAAGATCGACGATGAAGATATGGGCCATGGCAAAACCGCCATTATTGTTTCGGAAATTCCTTATCAGGTTAATAAATCCACTTTAGTCGAAAAAATCGCCCATCTGGCCAACGACAAAAAAATCGTCGGCATTTCTGATTTGAGGGACGAGTCTGACCGCGACGGAATCAGAATCGTCATCGAACTGAAACGCGATGCTTCATATAAAAAAGTCTTAAACAATCTTTTCAAATACACCGAGTTGCAAACTTCATTTCCTGTTAATATCGTCGCCCTCGTTGACGGCGTTCCGCAAACCTTATCTTTAAAAACGATATTGGAAATATATATTAAACACCGCGTCGAAATGGTGATCAAAAGAAGCGAGTTCGAATTAAGACAGGCAAAAGCGCGCGCCCACATTCTCGAAGGCTACCTTATAGCCCTCCGCCACATCGATGAAGTCGTCGAAATAATCAAAAAAGCCAAAGACGAACTCGACGCCAAAACAAAGTTAATGAAAAAATTCGGCTTGAGCGAAATCCAATCCCAGGCTATTCTTGATATGCAGTTGAAAAGGCTGACTGGACTGGAAAGATCTAAAATTGAAGATGAACTTGCGCTTCTAAAAGAAACGATTAAATATTTGGAAGCACTCCTCAAAGATATTTTTAAAATCCTAAAAGTAGTCAAAAACGAATTAGTCTATCTGAAAGAAAAATACGGCGACGAAAGGCGGACCCAGGTCATCAAATCAAAACCCGGGGAAATCACCGACGAACAGCTGATAGAAAATAAGGAAGTAATCGTCGTTCTGACAAAAGAAGGATATATAAAACAGGTTCCGAGAGAAACTTTCCGCGTCCAGCACCGCGGAGGCAAAGGCGTCGCCGGGATGGAAACTAAAGATACAGATAATGTATATTATATAACCACGGCTATGACGCATGACTACATGCTTTTCTTTACCAATCAGGGGCGGGTTTTCCAGACGCGAGTCTGGGACGTCCCCGTGGGCAGCCGGATTTCCAAGGGAAAAGCCGTCATCAACCTGGTTCCATTAAAACCGGAGGAAAAAATTACTTCAATCCTGTCTTATGATAACGTAGTTTTGGAAAAAGCCGACCATATGTTTGTCGTCATGTCGACCAAACTGGGAACCGTCAAGAAAACCAGCTTTAGAGATTATGCCAACATCAGGACCAACGGCATCATTGCCATCAGACTCGAGGCTAAGGACGAACTGCTCTGGGTCAAGCTGACAGACGGCAAAGAAAATGTCATTTTGGTTTCAAAAAACGGCAAAGCCATCGTTTTTAAGGAAAAAGAGATCAGACCGACAGGCAGAGCCAGCATAGGTGTCAAAGGCATGGAACTCGATTTAGCGGACAACCAAGTCATCTCCGCCGACGTCTTCAGCGATACTGAATTCAAAAAGGATATCCTGGTTATAGGAGACCGCGGAATCGGAAAGAAAACCAAACTTTCCAATTTTAAAGGCCAGCACCGGGGAGGAAAAGGAGTAAAAATAGCCGCCATTGACCAAAAATTCGGCCATATAGCTTTCGCCCAGATAGTCGAAGCACAAGATACGACATTGATTATCACCTCGGCCCAGGGCCAAGTCGTGAAAATTTCCCTGTCAGCCATACCTTCGCGCTCCCGCACCGCCAAAGGGGTGATTTTGATGAGATTTTCGGAAAAAACAGATCGGATTGTCAGCGCGACCTCGGTATGATAAAATATGCTATGAAGATAGATGGAAAGAGAATCTCTCTTTTTATCGAAAAACAAGTCAAAAAAGAGGCCAGACAGTTGAAAAAGAAAACAAAAACCCTCCTTTCATGTTTTCTAGTTGGTATTTCGGCCGATCAAATTTCTTTTGTAAAAATAAAGTCCAAAGTCGCCAAAAAACTTGGACTTGAATACAAATTAATCCATTTAAAAACATTCCCAAACTTCATCGTTTTTGCCAATATGATTAAGGACGAAGTCAACAACCCCAACGTCAACGGGATTATCATCCAGCAGCCTTTGCCGGCCCAGCTTTCGACAGACAGCATCTACGATTATATTCCCGTCGTGAAAGAAATCGAAGGCCATCGGAAAAAATCTATTTTTTACCCTCCCATAGGATTGGCTGTAATGACGGTGATAAAATACATTTTCTCCGGGAAAAAAATCGACAAGCGGCTGTTCGTAAATTTAAACAAAGACCGATCTTTTTTTAAGAAAATCCTGAAAAATAAAAAAATTGTTTTGCTGGGTCGGGGGATGACAGGCGGAAAACCAATCGGCCACGTCCTCCAAGAAGCAAAAATCAATTATATTAATGTAAATTCACAAACAATCAACCCGGAAGAGTATCTTAAAACCGCAGACATCATTATCACTGCCGTCGGTAAAAAGATCATCGAACCTTCTATGCTAAAACCAGGAGTAGTTCTAATTAATGTCGGTCTGCGAAAAGAAAATGGGAAGTTGAAAGGTGACTATGATGAAAATGAAATTAAAGATATTGCTTCTTATTACACACCGACCCCGGGAGGCGTCGGACCCATCGACGTTGCCTACCTTTATAAGAACCTAGTTGACGCTGCCAAATTACAGAAATGATAATTATTACAGGTCAGACTGCCACCGGAAAAACCGGACTCGCTCTAAAATACGCAAAAAAATATAACGGCGAACTGGTCAATTTTGACTCTAGGCAAATTTATAAATATTTAGACATAATCACCGGCAAGGATATCCCATCTGTCTGGCTTTATGACGTAGTCAAACCCGATGAGTATTTTTCCTCTTTTGACTATGTCAAACTTGCTCAAAATACTATAAAAGATATCATAAAACGGGGAAAAACACCCATACTGGTAGGCGGGACTTATTTTTACTTAAAACACCTTTTATATGGATTTGATAGCGGCGCGCCTCCCAATTTCAAACTTCGCGATAGATTAAACAAAAAAACCGTCAAAGAATTACAGACAATCTACAAAAAAATTAATTTAAAATCGTTTGATGCCATGAACAACAGCGACAAAAACAACCCCAGAAGATTAATTAGAAAGATAGAAATCGAGTCTACAAAAAAAACGGGGCCTGTCTCGGATTCAAGAAAAATTTTCCCTGCCTCCTTGACACCCGATTTTTTATATATAGGCCTTCGATATAAAAATAAAAATAAACTTCTCAAGATAATTAAAATTAGAGTAGAGAAGAGGTTGAGACAAGGAGCGATTGAGGAAGTCAAATCGCTCCTCAAAAAAGGCTATAAAAAAACCGACCCGGGAATGAAAACCATCGGTTATAAACAACTCATCGATTACCTCGACGGAAAAATAACCAAGGTAGAAGCGATTGAAAAATGGATTACGGCGGAAATGCAGTACGCAAAAAGACAGTATACTTTTATGAAAAAAGACAAAAACATCAACTGGAGACTTATCTCTTAAACAGTTTAAAAAAAGCTTCTTTTGGAATTTCCACTTTGCCAACCATCTTCATCTTCTTTTTGCCTTCTTTTTGTTTTTCCAAAAGTTTTCTTTTCCGCCCGACGTCGCCGGCGCCGATGACTTTGCCGCTTTTGATGAGGACGTCTTTCCTAAAAGGGGAAATTCTTTCGCTGGCAATTATTCTTCCTTTATATTTTGCCTGAACCCTGACTTCGTACTGCTGCCTTGGAATAAGCTCTCTTAATTTTTTTGTCACTGCCTGCGCTTTTTCCATGGATTTCTCTTCAACGACTATTTCGCTGAACTCTTCTATCGGGTCATTATTGAGAAGAATTTCCAGTTTGTCGGCTTTGACTTTTTGATAGCGCAAAAACTCCCAGTCGAGCGACGCGAATCCTGAAGAAACGCTTTTCAGCCTGTCAAAAAAATCAGACATCAGTTCGCTCATCGGCATTTCGTAGATCAAGAGAATTTTGTTTTTATTATCCATAGTCACAAACTTGCCCCGGTAGTTTTGGATCAACTGCATTACCACTCCTGAATAATTATTCGGCGTAATCACCATTATTTTAACAATCGGCTCTTCGATCTGTCCCAATTCCCCTTTATACTCGACCTGCGGAGGCGTTAAAACCAAGCTCAAATTAAACTCCCTTTCCAACCTTTCCCTGACAACGTCCGCGTGCAGAAGGCCCAAAAAACCGACCCTGAAGCCTGCTCCCAGGGCTTTGCTGTATATTCCGGAAAACTGCAAAGCTGAATCATTGAGGTAGAGTTTTTCCAGGGCTTTTTTCAAGTTCAGGTACTCACCGGTAATTGTCGGAAAAACCGAAGCGAATACCATTGGTTTGACTTTTTTGTAGCCGGCGAGCGCCTGGCCGCTGCCTTTGACATCGACAAGAGTATCACCGACCGCAACCTGATGGATGTCTTTTAAGTTGGTGACAACATATCCTATTTCCCCCTCCGCGAGTTTTTCAGCCGGTATCAAGTCGGGGACGAAATAACCCACTTCCATTACTTCAAATTCCTTGCCGGAATTTGCCAATCTGACTTTAACGCCTTTTTTCAGTTCGCCGCTGAAAACTCTCGCAAAAGCAATCACGCCCCGATGTGTATCATAATACGAATCAAAGATTAAGGCTTTAATGGAAAAAGCGGAAACATCTGAAAAAATATTCTTTTGAGCTTTTTCTGTTGATGGTAATCTTTCAATTAATGATTCTAATAATTCCTGAACTCCTTCTCCCGTCTTCGCAGACACGCTGAAAATCTCTTCTTTCTTAATCCCCAAAAAATCAACTATCTGTTTTTTAGTTTCCTCCACCTGAGCGTTCGCCATATCTATCTTGTTGACAACCGGGATAATCACCAGATTTTTTTCCACCGCCTTATAGGCATTGGCGATTGTCTGGGCCTGGATTCCCTGGGTGGCGTCAACCAATAAAATTACTCCTTCAACGCATGCCAAAGTCCTGTCGACTTCATAGGAAAAATCTACGTGCCCCGGAGTGTCAATCAGATTAAGGATGTAGTCTTTATATTCCATGCGCACCGGCGCCAGTTTAATGGTTATTCCTCTCTCCCTGGAAATCGGGTTCCTATCGAGCATTTGTTCGTCGTGTTTGCCCACCTCAACCGTACCAGTCAGTTCCAGCAGCCGATCGGCTAATGTTGACTTACCGTGGTCGACATGGGCGATAATGGCAAAATTCCGGATATTATCCATGATTTAGTATTTTAATATAAAATTCTTCTATCTCTCTTGCTATTTTTTTCCAACTATATTTTTGCACTTCTTTCAGCTCCCAATTCTTTAAATTTTCTCTCGTTTTTTTATCTTCAATAATTTTTTCCAGTGCATGATAAAGGTTTCCGACGTTTTTTTTGACAATTAGTTCTTTATGGGGATATTTTCCCAAAATTTCTTCAAAGGCATCATTCCTAAATGCAACTATTGGAATCCCCGACGCCATGGCTTCTAAAATTGTTATTCCAAATCCTTCATTGATATAAGGTGCGCAAAAAATATCGGCTTTTTGAAAAAACAGCGGTTTTTTAATGTTATTAACATAGCCAAAAAATTTTATATAGTTCGACAGATCTTTACTTTCTACATAGTTCTCCAGATACTCTTTTTCTGAACCATCGCCAACCACTGACAAAAAAACGTCCTTATTTTTTTTCAAAACTTTTTCAAAAGCTTTAATCAAATAACGAAGTCCTTTTTTTGGAACAATCCTAGCCATGAAAAGAATATTAATTCTTTTTTCTTGTCTAAAATTATTACTTTTAAAAACGTTCAAATTTACTCCATTAGCAATAATTTTTTTGAATCCTTTTATCTCAAAAGCCTCCTCCCAACACTCCCTAGTCCTAGATGAAACAAATATCGACCCCTTGACTGTTTCAAAAGAATCATGCTTTAATAACGGCACAAAACTGTTGAGCAAGTTTATTCCGGAATTCCTATCCCAGGTAGCATGGTAGGTGACTATTTTTGGAATCTTTATCAATTTCATCAACTCCCAACTTACAAATGGAATGTATGGCTCGTGGATATGAACAATGTCGTAATTTTTGTTAATCTTTCTGAAAATTTTTTTACTGTTTTCGTTTTCGATAGTTATGTTTCCACGATTTCCGCTTGGAAGGGGGATTACTAACGATTTAGCCACAGACTTATAATTTATGTAGGGTAATATGTTTTTTTCCGGTCCTAAAACTGTGACTTCGTGACCTAAATCGCTAAGATGTTTTGACAAATAATAAACGTGCTCCTGGACGCCGCCTGCCTGGGAAGCGTCGCTCGAAAAAAACATGGCAATCTTAAGTCTTTTTGACATATAATGTCATTTAGATATGAATAAATTTTTATATATATTTGTTTTAGTTCTTCGTTTTATATCCGCTCCGTTAATATTTTTTTGGCCCTGGATATCAGTAATTGTATCATTTCTCCTCGATATTGTTGACATCGAATTTGCCTCCCAGGGCGTCACTACGCTAAAAGAATATGAGATAATCGACAAAGTATTCGACCTCTGGTGGTACATCATGAGCATCGCTTATTCTTTTTTCAGACTCCGCCAATGGTTTGTTTTTCTGCTGGTCCTTTTTTTATACCGGCTGGTCGGGGACTTTATCTTCTTTCTCAAAGGCGAAAGAAAAATCCTTTTGTTTTTCCCGAACTTTTTTGAAAATGCCTTTTTCCTTTTCTTTTTTTCTTCATATTTTTCCGGCCTAAACTTTTTAATATCGCCTAATTACCTCTATTGGTCTTTGGCGCTGATTTTTGCCATCAAGATATTCCAGGAATGGTGGATCCATTGGGCGCAAATATCAATTCCGGAAGATTTTCTGGGTAAAAAAAGAAAGTGGAGAGTGTATAATAAATAAATGATTGCCAAGATTGGCAGTTTCCTAAAAAAATTCCGTTATCGCTTCATTATTTTTCTCGCCATTTTAGGACCCGGTATTATTACCGCTGTCGCTGATAATGACGCGGGAGGAGTGGCCACCTACACGGTGGCCGCTTCACTTTACGGCATGGCTTCCCAGTACATGATAGTATTTGTAACGCTACTTTTAGGTTTAACCCAGGAAATCGGAGCCAGGGTAGCTGTCGTCACCAATAAAGGACTGGGAAGTCTGATAAGGGAAAGGTACGGGGTCGCAATTTCTATGTTTGTTTTCATTCTCTATTTTATCACCAACCAAGGAGTTGTTTTGCAGAATGTCTCCGGTTTGAAATCAGCCCTGCAGCTCTTTAATCTAAATTGGCAGTTCTACCTTATCTTTTTTTGCTTGGCCTTGATGTATTTTGTCGTTAAATTTAACTATAAAAAAATCCAACGCATCTTCATGTTTATTATTCTTTTTTATATTGCCTATGTCATTTCGGCATTTTTATCCAATCCAAACTGGAAAGAAGCTATTAATGAAAGTTTTATCTTTCCCAGAAAAATCAATGTCATAGACTTCCGTTATTGGTTTTCCTTGATCGCAGTATTGGGAACGACAATCACTGCCTGGGGGCAATTTTTCATCTCCAGTTATATACTTGATAAAAAAATGACTATCAGCCAATTCAAAATGGAAAAAACAGAAATCTATTTCGGAGCTTTTCTTACAAATTTTTTGTCCTGGATGATGGCCGTCGCCGTTACTTATACTTTGTTTGTTAATAAGATAAGAGTCACTGATGGTTATTCAGCCGCTCTGGCTATGACGCCTTTGGCCGGCAAGCTTTCCTCACTGTTATTTTCCACGGGACTTTTTGCCGCTTCAATTTTAGGATTGACTGTCGTGCCTTTGGCGACTGCTTATGTTTTTTCAGAAATGTTCGGATTTGTTGGCAGCCTTGACGCCGACTTCAAAAGAGGCCGGCTTTTTTATATATTTTTCATCGTCCAGATCTCCTTGGCTCTCATCGTCACCCTTTTTCCGCAGACTTCTCTTTTTAAACTGACTCTTTATGCCGATTACCTGAACGGTGCCATGCTTCCTCTGATATTTTATTTCCTGGTTAAATTTTCCGGGGACGAAGAGCTCATGGGTAAATACGCCGTCAAGGGAATTTCCCGCTATGCAATCATTTTCGCTTCCGTAATCATAACTATCGCAGTTCTCGTCACTTTCTTCGGCAAGATCTTCAACATCGGTTGATGTGTTAAAATATAAGAATGGACAAGGCCAAAAAACTCGCTTCCAACATCAGACTCTTCTTTTCCTACCGCGAACTCCTATTCAATCTGGCCCGCCGCGAGATAACCCAGCGCTATAAGCAGTCGGTCTTGGGCTATGCCTGGGTGGTTCTAAACCCGTTATTTCAGCTTTTGGTCCTTACGTTTGTTTTCTCCACGATTTTCCGGGTTTCCTCGTTCAAAGTCCCGTATGTAATTTTTTTGATAGTCGGCCTCCTGCCTTGGAACTTTTTCGCCCAAAGCTTGAGCTCGGCTGCCAATGCCTTAACCGGTAATGCCTCGCTCATTACCAAAATATATTTCCCCAGGGAAATATTGGTTTTAGGAACAATTATCGCCAAAATGGTCGATTTTTTTTATTCCTGCCTCGTCTTGGTTTTGTTCTTTGCCTTTTACCATGTACCTTTAAATTCACAGATTGTTTGGGTCATCCCCATTTTTATAATCCAGCTGATTTTTACCGCCGGCCTGTCTCTTTTGATTTCCGCCTTTAATCTTTTTTACCGCGACATCCAGTATTTATTGAGTTTGATTATCTCCTTGTGGTTTTATCTGACGCCGGTCCTGTATCCGATTGAACAGTTTCCGGACAAATACCGCTGGATTTTTATTTTCAACCCGATGTCGGTCATCATCAATGCCTACCGCCAGACAGTCCTCGGAGGAGGGGAGCCCAATTTGAACAGCTTAGGTATTGCCACGTTAACATCAATCGTTTTCTTTATCATTTCCTTTTTGATTTTCAAAAAAATGGAAGGCAAATTTGCCGACTATGTCTAATATGATTAAAGCCGAAAATCTAACCAAACAATACAGCCTTACTAAACAACGCACCTTTAAGGAGTTTCTTCCGGCGCTTTTTTCCGGCCAGGAAACCAAAACCAAACTACTCGCCTTATCACAGCTTAACTTTGAAATAAAAAAGGGCGAATCATTGGGAATTCTGGGAAGAAACGGCTCGGGTAAATCAACGCTTTTGAAAATCATCGCCGGCGTCACCAAGCCTTCAGACGGCAGGATAACAGTCAACGGCCGCGTCGCTCCTCTTATCGAACTGGGGGCCGGCTTCCACCCGGAGCTGACAGGCAGGGAAAATACCTACCTCAACGGTTCTATCCTGGGCATCAAGAAAAAACAGATGGACAGGCTATATAACGGCGTCGTCGAATTTTCCGAACTGCAGGAGTTTATGGACCAGCCGGTCAAATTTTATTCTTCGGGAATGTATATGCGCCTGGCTTTTTCCGTCGCTGTTGCCGAAAAACCGGACATCCTCCTAGTTGACGAAATCCTGGCAGTCGGCGACGTGAAGTTTCAGAATAAATGTTTGAATAGGATAAAAAAATTCCAAAATGAAGGCTCGACATTAATTCTGGTGACTCATTCGCCAACCCAGATAGAAGACTACTGCCAAAAAGTCCTAGTTCTCGATAACGGCAAACAAATCTTCTTTGGAAGCAGCAAAGAGGGAGTTGAAATATACAAAAAGATTCTTTCTTAAAATGAAGCCTTTATAAAACCCGACACATTTCTTAATCTTTCAACAATAAACTTCCAATCAAATTTAAACTTTTCTTTATGTTTGAAATAAAGCCTCCACCAATTCACCATATCCTGTTTTGCTTTGAAATTCCCCATCGTCGCGGTCGTCGTCATATGGTTATGCCTGACTTCAATATCTGCCAATCCCATCTTATATCCGGCTTTCTTAAAACGGAGGAAAAAATCAACGTCTTCAAGATAGGCAAAAAAACTTTCGTCAAAGCCTTTCAGTGTTTTAAACACTTTTGTCTTAATTAACAAACAAGCCGCAGTCAACCCATCGGCGGCTAAGATGTTATTAACCAATTCAACTTTCCCATAATTTAGAACTTTATACCCATAATTTTCCACCTTCCCATCCGGATTTCTCAAAATAGGGGATAGCGCATCAATTTTTTTCTTTTCTGCAGTTTCTATCAGCTGATTAATTGTTGCTTCATTTAAAAACTCAATGTCGTCATTTAAAATCAACAGCCATTTTGTTTTGACATTTTTCGCTCCCTTATTAACTCCACCCGCAAAACCAAGATTTTTTTTACTATTATCAACAACTACGACTTTATAAGGTTTATCCTTAAAATAAGTAAAAAGATAGTCTAGACCGCGAAAATTATTTAAAGTAGGAATAACAACAGTAAGATTTGTTTTCATTATAGTCAATTTTATCACATTAGAAAGCGGAGGTATCAAATTTTTTTGCGCCTTGGGATGTCTGCCACGAAGTGGCTAGGGGACCCACTTAAGCATAAAAAATTTCGATACCAAGCTTTATAAATTGATTATTTTCTCCCACGGAAACCCGTCCCGTCCAAAGTGACCGTAAGACGCAGTTTTAAAATAAATCGGCCTTCTCAAATCCAATCCCTCCAAAATCCCGGAAAGCGAAGTGTCTAAAATCTTATCCATAAAACTCCTTATTACTTTGTCGCTTTTTTTGGTTGTTCCGAATGTTTCTACTTCCTGCATCACCGGTTTTCTGGCGCCGATAAAATAAGCCAGCCTGACTTCGCATTTTTTGGCCAAACCATGGGCAACGATGTTTTTAGCCAGGAACCTGGCCGCATAAGCACCTGATCGGTCGACTTTGGTCGGGTCTTTACCGGAAAAACAGCCGCCGCCGACATGGGCGAAAGAGCCGTAAGAATCAACTACTATTTTCCTGCCGGTGACTCCTGTGTCTGATACCGGCCCGCCAATGTGCCATACCCCTGTCCCATTAACAATCAACTGTTCTTTTTTTATCTTTAACCCGTAACCCGTTAACACGTTAACAACTACATTTTTATATAGCTCTTCCTTAACTTCCTCCAACTTAACCTCTTCGCTATGAGGCACTGCCAAGACAACCATCTTAACGCTGATTGGTTTCCCATTTTCATAGGCCATTGTCACCTGGGTTTTTCCATCAGGTCTGAGGTAAGGGAGACGTCTCGTCTCCCTTAATTCATCTATTTTCATCGCCAGTTTATGAGCAATCATAATCGGCATCGGCATATATTCTTTAGTTTCGTCAGTTGCGTAACCATACATCATTCCCTGGTCTCCGGCTCCGAGTTTGTCAACTCCTAGAGCAATCTCCGGCGACTGGGTGTGGATTTTGACGACAATTGGAGACTTATATGTAAAACCTAATTTTTTATTCTTAAATCCTAAATCATAAATCACTTTTCTAGCGATAGATTTGTACTTTAGCTTTGCCTTTGTCGTCACTTCGCCCGCCAATGCGACAAAATTTTTCGACACCATGGTTTCGACAGCTACGCGGGAAAATTTATCTTTCTTGAGGGCTTCATCGAGTATCGCATCGCTTATCTGGTCGCAGATCTTATCGGGGTGTCCGGAACAGACCGATTCTGAAGTATATGTTTTCATATTTTTTTCTTTTAATAATAGCATATATCAACCCATTTTTATATTTGCTACACTGATTTTATATGCGGATTCTTTTGACTAACCACCATCTGGTAAATTTTGCCGGAACAGAAATATTTACTCTT
>JAHFKS010000026.1 GCA_023245215.1 Candidatus Microgenomates bacterium
TTTCAATAGATTCTTCAGTAATGTTCATAATTTAATTAAGCAGATTATTTTTTCAGTCCGAGTTCTTTTACTAATTTTTTATATCTTTTCTCGTCTAATTTTTGCAGATAATTCAAAATTCTCCGCCTTTTGGCAATAACTTTAAGGAGTCCGCGGCGCGAATGATTGTCTTTTTTATTGATTTCGAGGTGGCCCGCAAGTTTATCTATCTTATGGCTTAAGAGAGCTGCCTGGACTTCCGGGCTGCCGGTATCGCCTTTGCCCTGGGCAAACTTTTCGATGATTTTCTGCTTATCATCAGGTAATTTTGTCATATTTTATTAAGTAACCATTATAATTGATAATTATGTTAGTTGCAATACTTTTTTTGCTTCTGGTAATAGCTGGAATTATCGCTTTTGTACCGCCGTTTCACTGGATAGTTGTTTTATCGCTTATTCTTCTTGTTTCCCTGGAAGCATATTTGACTTTAAAACTTTTTTCCAAATCAAAAAAATATACGCTGTTGATAACTCTATTAATATTTACTGTCTTTTCCCTCCTAAGCCTCAGCCTTTTTGACCCGGTCAACGTCGTTTTGACAATCAGCCTGTTCGTCGCTCTTTTGATTTTGATAAAATAAAGCAGAATCCTTAAATTTGATTATTTCAACGGGCTATAGTACAATAACGTCGAAATATGCCCGCAGAAGTTTTTATTGCTAACTGGAAAAAACAAGGCCACCCATATAAACATGTTCCTCAATGGGTTGAACAAATGAGAAAGAAAGAAAATTCATTTAGCGGTAAAAAAATAATCGTTGCTCCTCCAGACTTTGATATAGTTACGTTAAAAAGAGAAATCAATAGCGCTAATTTATCAAATAAAATTGACGTTGCGCTTCAAGATATTGAAATCCCTAATTTAGAAGGACTAAATCATACCGGCGCCACTCCTCTTGACGTTTTACCTGAATTTGCTTCTTACGCTATACTTGGGCATTCTGAAACTAGAATAGACAAAAAGTTATCTGATGAAGATGTCGCTCGTAGAGCAGAATTATCTCAACAACTTGGTTTGATTCCAATTGTTTGTTTTTCTAATATTAAACAAGTTAAGGCTTTTGAAAGAAAATTGCGTGGATTCCAGGGTTTAACGGCTTATGAGCCTTCAGGGTCAATCGATTCCGGTAAGCCAGCTACTCCTGATGATGCAGCATCAATGGCCTATCAAATAAAACAAATCTTAGGTAAAGACGTTCCTGTCTTGTATGGCGGAAGCGTTGACGCTGAAAATGTTGGTTCATTTTTACAGAAACTTGCTATAAGCGGAGTTATCATCGGACGCCGAAGTATCGAAGCAAATTCTTTTTTTATACCTCTAATAGAAAATGGAATTAAATCTAGCTAGTTTTCCTACCTAATTTCTTAAGTCTTTCGTTATAATTTACCTATGGCTAAAAAATATTATTATATAACTACTACAGCTCCTTACGTGAACGCCGACCCGCATATCGGGTTTGCTTTGGAGATAGTTCAGGCCGACGTTTTGGCCAGATTTCATCGCTTGCTCGGTGACGAAACCGCTTTTGGATTCGGCACCGATGAACACGGGCTTAAGATTTACCGGAAAGCGCTCGAAGCCAAAAAAGATCCACTGAAATACTGCGACGAATTTGCCAAAAAATTCGACGATTTGAAAAAATCGCTCAATCTTTCGACTACCCACTTCATTCGTACCACCGATCCAAAACATATCAAAGCCGCCCAGGATTTTTGGACGAGATGTTTCAAAAACGGAGACATCTATAAAAAAAACTACCATATAAAATACTGCGTCGGCTGCGAGCTGGAAAAAACCGATTCGGAGCTCGCCGACGGCAGATGTCCTATCCACCCCAATTTAAAAATTGAAAATTACGAAGAAGAAAATTATTTTTTCCGTTTCTCCAAATACCAAAAAAAACTCCTGGAGCTTTATGATAAGAACCCGGACTTCGTCGTCCCCAAAAACAGGCAGCTAGAAATAAGGACTTTTGTCGAAAAAGGATTGGAGGACTTCAGCGTTTCCAGATTAAAGAAAAAAATGCCCTGGGGAGTTGACGTTCCGGGCGACCCGGACCATGTCATGTATGTCTGGTTTGACGCACTGGTTTTCTACATTTCCACGCTTGGCTGGCCGGAAAATGAAACTGAATTTAATAAGTTTTGGCCCGGAGTCCAGGTGGCTGGAAAAGACAACCTCCGCCAGCAGACTGCCATCTGGCAGGCAATGCTGATGTCCGCCGGGGTACCCAATTCCAAACAGATTTTTATCCACGGCTTCATCACCGCCGACGGAAAAAAGATTAGCAAAAGCTTAGGCAACGTCGTCAACCCTTTTGACTTGGTGGAAAAATACGGCACCGACGCCGTCCGCTACTATCTTTTGAAGGAGATACCGGCTGCCGACGACGGAGATTTTTCCTATTCAAGGATGGAAGAAATTTACAACGCCGATCTGGCAAATGAATTAGGAAACTTATCGTCTCGTTTGACGACTTTAGCGGAAAAATTCGGATTGCCAGGGCAAACTTCAAAAGAAGATGTTTCAAAAACTGACGTTGCTATATTTATGGAAAAATTCGAGTTTAATAAAGCCTTGGAATATATTTTTCAGATTATAAAAAAACTTAACAAAAAAATTGACGAAATCGCACCATGGAAAACGGGTTTTAAAGATATAAGCCTGTTGATCAATTTAATTACAGAATTCAATTTTGTCGGAAAATTACTTGAACCATTCTTGCCGGAAACGTCAAGCAAAATAATCATTTCAACTTCAGCAGATAAAATTAAAAAGGCCCAGCCCTTATTCCCAAGACTAAAATGAAAAACGTCGACGACATTAAAAAAATTATTTTCCGAAGGAAAAGAAATATTATCATTTTAGCTTTTTTGGCTTTTTTCTTTTACTTTTTTTTCGTGGTTTTTTACAAACTTCCCAACCCTTATAAACTTAAAGATTTCCAGGCGACTCCCCTTTCAACGCAGATTTTAGACCGCAACGGAAAACTCCTTTATGACATCTATAAGGAGCAGAACCGGACACCGGTGAAACTAAAAGAACTGCCTGCATATGTCGCCCAGGCGACCATTGCCATCGAGGACAAGGATTTTTACAAGCACGGCGGCGTTTCTTTTTTCGGAGGCATCGTCCGCGCCATCAGGGACTCTCTCTTAACCGGAAGAGTCCAGGGAGGTTCTACCTTAACACAACAACTAATAAAAACTTCCCTCCTGTCTTCCGAAAGGACGATAACAAGAAAAGTCAGGGAAATAATTTTGGCGGTTCTGACGGAAAAAATTTACTCTAAAGACCAGATTATGGAAATGTATCTCAACCAGGTTCCCTACGGCGGAGCCGCATATGGAATCGAACAGGCCAGCCGGTCATACTTTGACAAGCCGGCAAAAAAACTTACGCTGGAAGAAGCAGCTTTTTTGGCCGGACTTCCGCAAGCTCCATCCCTTTATTCACCTTATTTGAATCCAGAGCTGTCGTTTGGCCGCAAAGACACGGTTCTGAAAAAAATGCTCGAACAGAAATTCATTGATCAGAAAACGTACGACAAGACCGTTAAAATAAAACTTAGTATTCAACCGCCAAGAGATATTATCAAAGCACCCCATTTTGTTTTTTACATTAAAAAAATTCTTGAAGAGAAATATGGAGTTGAGGCAGTCGAACAAGGCGGCCTCAAGGTTACTACAACCCTTGATCTGGACATTCAGGAAGCAGCCGAAAAAACTTTGAAAGATGAATTGGAAAAAGTCAAAGATCTTAATGTATCAAACGGAGCTGTTTTGGTGACGCGGCCGCCTACAGGAGAAATTCTCGCCATGGTCGGGTCGGTCGACTACTTTGCCACGCCAAGCGGAGCCTTTAACGTCACGACTGCCTTGAGGCAGCCGGGCTCCTCCATAAAACCAATCAACTACGCTATAGGCCTCGAAAGAAAGTTGGTGACGCCCGCGACTATGTTTATCGACTCGCCTACCTGCTTTGTCGGCGGAGGACAACCCCAGGGCTACTGCCCTGTCAACTACGACGGAAAGTTCCACGGACCGACGGCCTTGAGATTCGCCCTGGGAAATTCATACAATATCCCGGCTGTCAAGATGCTGGCCGTCAACGGAGTCAGTAATTTTGTCGCTTCATCGTCTGCTTTTGGCATCACCACTTTTAAGGATCCAAAAAATTACGGCTTGTCGCTGACTCTTGGCGGCGGGGAAGTAAAGATGACGGAAATGGCCCAGGCTTTCTCCTCTTTTGCCAACCGGGGCAAGGTAAAAAAACTGGCGGAAATTTTAAAGGTGGAGGATAAACTGGGAAAAACTCTTTTTAAATTTGAAAACCCCAACTTTATCCAGGACTTGAAAAAACCCCTCAAAGCCCCAAGTTTTTTGTCTATTCTCGGCGAAAACGCCATTTCTCCGGAAACAGCTTTCCTGATTTCCCATATTCTTTTGGACAACAACGCCAGGTCGGCGGCATTCGGTTCGTCTTCATTTTTGGTGGTTCCCGGCCACGCCGTATCAGTCAAGACGGGAACGACCGACGACAAGCGGGATAACTGGACTATCGGCTACACGCCCAACTTTCTGACGACTGTCTGGGTGGGAAATAACGACAACACGCCGATGAATCCATATCTGACTTCGGGTGTAACCGGAGCGGCGCCGATTTGGAATAAGGTAATGAATTTCGTTCTGAAAAACCAGCCCGACTTGTGGCCGGTCAGGCCGGAAGACGTCGTCGGCAGACAGGTCTGCTGGGACTCGGGAGACATAATGAGCAAAGGCGACGACGGCAAGGAAAGCTGCAGCGCGCGTTTTGAATATTTCATAAAAGGCACCGAACCGAAAGAGCCTCATATTTCCAAGCAGACAGTCGCCGTGACAAAAGATGACAAACTCGCGCCGGCAAACTGGCCCGACGTCGAGATGAAAGAAAAAACCATTATCAAAGACATGTTTGACATGTACTGTGTCGACTGCAGCCACGACAAAGAACCAAACCAAACAATCAGACTATGAACTATGCCGATTTTTTTAAAGGAATAAAAACCATCGCCGTCGTCGGCCTTTCAGACAACCCGGAAAGATATTCCTACCAGGTCGCCGAATACCTTATGAAACATGGGTTTAAAATTATTCCCGTCAATCCGAATATTGAATCGGTCTTCGGGTTGAAAAGTTATAATTCTCTTTCTGAGATTAATGAACTGGTTGACGCCGTCGATATCTTCAGGAAATCAGAGTTTGTCGGACCTATTGTCGATGAAGCCATCAAAATCAAGGCTAAAGCCGTCTGGATGCAGGAAGGCGTCTCCGACGAAAAAGGCGCAACCAAAGCGCGCAATGCCGGGTTGGTTGTTTTTGAAAACCTCTGCATGATGAAAGAGCACAAAAAATCCTCTTGACAAATTAATAACATACTAGTATGATAGTATCAATTATGGACAAAGTAGGGGAGTTGGTCCAAGCTTTTTTGAAAAATAAAACGAGAAGCGGAATGCTTTTGTTTTTAAAAGGAATTCTGACTCCAGGAGAGTTGGAAGAACTGTCGACCAGATTGCAAATTGTCAAACTAATAAAGGCAGGTATCCCCCACCAGGAAATCGCCCGCCGGCTGAAAGTCGGCGTCGCGACGGTGACGCGAGGATCCAGAGAGTTAAAATTGGGAAGGTTTAAAAAAATATGAAAATCAATCTAGGAAAAAATTGGCAGAATTGGAATCCCTGCAGCTGGCGGGTGTTTATTTAATGTAATAATTTTTATTTACTAACCCCGCCCAGGCGGGGTTTTTTATTATAAATTAGATCCCGAAACAAGTTCGGGATGACAGAAAAGAAAACTATGAAAAACACAAAAATAACATTGTCGGATTCGGAGATACCGGAATATTACCTGAACATCGCCTATTACCTGAAAAAATATTTAATGAAGCTTCCTGACCCGCCTTTAAATCCGGTGACAAAACAGCCTGTCGGACCGGCTGATTTATCAGGCATATTTCCCATGGAGTTGATTAAACAGGAAGTATCCATCGAGGAAAAAATAGAAATTCCCGATGAAGTCCGCGAATTATATAAACTTTACCGGCCGACTCCTTTAATAAGGGCGCACCGCCTGGAAAAGTTTTTAAACACTCCGGCTCATATTTATTATAAATATGAGGGCGCCTCACCGACCGGCGCCCACAAGTTAAACACCGCCATTGCCCAGGCTTATTACAACAAAAAGGAAGGAACGACTACTTTGGCGACGGAAACCGGGGCCGGCCAGTGGGGTTCGGCTCTTGCCCTGGCTGCCAATTTTTTTGCGATGAAATTGGTCGTCTTTATGGTGAAAGTCAGTTTTGACCAGAAGCCGTTCCGCAAAACCGTCATGGAGACTAACGGCGCCGAAGTGTTTGCCAGTCCGTCGAAAGTCACGGAATTCGGGAAAAAGATTTTGAAATCCAATCCGGACCATCCGGGGTCATTGGGAATTGCCATAAGCGAAGCTCTGGAAACAGTGGTAAAAAATAAGGGATATAAATATTCCCTTGGAAGCGTCCTAAACCACGTTCTCCTGCATCAGACAGTCGTCGGCTTGGAAGCAAAAAAGCAGATGGAAAAAGCCGGGGAATATTCCGACGTCATTATCGGCTGCGTCGGAGGCGGCAGTAACTTTGCCGGCATTGCTTTTCCTTTTTTGGTCGACAAATTAAAAGGCAGAAGGAAAACCCGGTTCATCGGAGTCGAACCGGTGTCCTGTCCCTCGTTGACCAAAGGCAAATATAAATATGACTTTGGCGATACCGCCCAGATGACTCCCCTTTTAAAAATGCATACTTTGGGAAGCGGTTTTATCCCCTCGCCTATTCATGCGGGCGGGTTGAGATATCACGGCATGGCGCCTCTGATATCGTTTTTGTATAACGAGAAATTAATCGAGGCAGTAGCTTATGAGCAGAAGCCCATTTTTCAGGCCGGAACTGATTTTGCCAGGACTGAAGGAATAATTCCCGCTCCTGAATCATGCCACGCGATAAAATCGGCGATGGATGAAGCCATTAAATCCAGGGAAGAAGGAAAGAAAAAAGTAATTCTTTTCAACCTTTCCGGCCACGGTCTTTTAGACCTAAACGGCTATGACAAATTCTTGCACAAAAAATTATGAATAAAAAAATAGTCCTTGTCGATTTGAAAAAATTGCGGTCCCATGAAGAAATTGATCCTCAACATTTGGAGGAAATTTATATGAGAATCGAGAATGATGGATTTTTGAAAAACCCGGTGGTCGTTGAGAGACAAAACTTTGTCATCCTCGACGGCCACCACCGGGTGGCTGCTTTCAAAAAAATGAAATTAAAATCCATTCCCGCCTACATGATTTCATACAGCCAAGCGAGAGTTTTTTTGAGAAGGAAGCTGGATATAAAAGATATCAAGCGCGAAGTTGTTAAACGGGGAATTTCTAAAAAACTTTTCCCCTCAAAAACCACCCGCCACCTGATTAAAAACCGGCCGAGAAACATTAACATTTCCCTAAACTCTTTGCTTTAACTATTTTTATAAGTTAGAATAACAATAATATGAAAAAACGAGTTCTTTCCGGTATCCGCGCCACAGGCAGACTGCATTTGGGAAATTATTTGGGAGCTATTAAAGGTTTTCTTGAACTTCAGAACGATTCTGAATACGAAACCCTTTACATGGTCGCCGATGTCCATACTGTGACAACGCCTTATAAGGTCGATGAATTAAGAATCAACCGCCGCGAGGTAATTATTGATTATCTGGCAGCCGGACTCGATCCTAAAAAATCGATTATTTTCCAGCAGGCAGAAGTAAATGAACATCTTGAGCTGGCATTTTTATTTTCATCTGTGGTGACAATCGCCAGGATGCAGCACCTGCCGACTTTCAAAGAAAAAGTAAAACAGTATCCGCAAAATGCCACCATGGCGCTCTTAAACTATCCGATTCTGATGGCAGGGGACATCCTTGTTTATAAAGCCGGATTGGTTCCGGTCGGCATCGACCAGGAACCGCACCTGGAAGTAACAAGAGAAATCGCCCGCAAAATGAACCAACTCTATGGAACTGATTTCCCTGAGACTAAACGGTTTGCCACAAAAGGTGAATATGTCCCTTCATTAACCGGTGAAGGAAAGATGAGTAAAACAGTAGCCAACAGTTTTATAAATTTAACTGATTCGCTCGAAGAAATTAAGAAAAAAGTCAGATCGGTGCCGACAGCAACTGCTTCCGGCGGAGAGATGTCGCATGGAGTTAAAACCCTTTTCACTTTCGCCGGCCTTTTTATTCCAAATGAAGTTGATAAATATAAAAAAGAGTTTGAAAAGGGTTCTCTCCAATTTGTCTCATTAAAAGACGACATTGCCGAAGCGATTTATAAAGAACTCAAACCTTTCCAGGAAAGAAGGGAAAAAATTGCCGCCGATACAAAATATGTCGACGACGTAATCAAAGACGGAGCCGAACGCGCCCGCAAAATCGCC